>JAXHSZ010000199.1:0-9556 GCA_034190725.1 Thermodesulfobacteriota bacterium | reverse complement strand
CCAGGACAGCATGAGCGTACGATATAATTTCTAGGTGGCAAAGAGTTTGTTTCTCTTGTAACTGCCTGAACCCATATCTCATACTTAGAAGGAAATGTTCTTGCGTTCCTACTAGCTTCCTGGAGGACATTCTCATATTGGGATATTCCCTACTATGTCATTGAATTCAATAATACTTTAGGTGGTCATAGTTGGTTGAACCTTAACAAGTGTCCAGTGGAGAATCTTCTGTCACCCATTCAGAAACCAAAACAGAAATGCTACTATTAGTTGAAAAGATCATTGTATACAAGAACGAAAAAATTTTTCGTTTAAGGATAATTTTACCTACTCCATCTGGAAGCCTTAAAAGTGTAATGAGGTTTTTGTTGGTTCTATTCAAAACCATTTTTTATAAAATATCTCAAAAATATTTATATTTTTCTCGCTTAAAGTTTATCATATGATCATGGTGCCTCACTACAGGGGAGTATAAACGAAATTTTCCTTGAGCTTCAATTTTCTCATGTTTTTTTAGGTGTCGCTTTAATGAAACCCAAACTTGTGCCATATAATGAATCTGTCATCACGTACTTGAAAGGGAGAATTGTCTCTTTATTGATGTTCTGAAACATTTCACCAGCAAATTGAAGTTTGGTCTTACATTCAATACACTCGGGCGATTTTCACTTTTCACAGCGTGGTGTGGTTTATAAACATCAAAAATCATTTCTGCAAAATGAACACTCGCTTATCTCACAGCGTGTATCTATGTAGTGATGCATAAATTCATTTTACAATTAAGCACATCTGCAATTTGTATTTGTCAAAGATCATTCAAATCATATTTGTTTCGACTCACCACTCAGGTGGAAAAAATTTATCTCATATTGGTAAAAAAATACACATTTTTGCCATTCAGTTACCCACTTCTATACCTGTTTTTTAGGTAATTTGTATTTTCGATATTAAAATTCAAAAAAAATAATTCACTAACATTATAATAATATTGAACTAATTAAATATGTTATTGCTTTCATAACCTTGTCAATTTGATATCGGCACATCTGTTGCTATACATTTATTGCTATCGTGTTACAGTTAAAATTACGATGAAGAAAAACATATTTACATAATGGAGGTGTATCATGAAAAAAATATTCGTATTTTTAGTAACTGTGCTTTTCGTTTTCAGCGGTGTGGGTATTTCCATGGCAACTGTTATCAATTTTGATGACATAACAACTGAAAACTATGCTCAGGTCCCATCTGACTATGAAGGTTTTAGCTGGGACAGTAATTTTTATGTAGCTTCAGATGATCTTTACTCTACTTTTTGTGGGAACAGCTACGGTTCCACGTCTGGAGAATATGCAGCTTTTAATGGTTATGGTACTGCGGCTTTTGAGGTAACACTTGAATCGGGTGACGACTTCGATTTTGTCGGTGCTTTCTTTACTGGTTGGGCACTCGATGATAACTATTATAATTCCACTTCAACCTCAATTACAGTGATAGGATATAATGATGGTGTGCTGGTTGGTACGATCACGATGGATCTTTCAGCAGACAGTTATGAATGGCTTACAGCCAACCTAACGGGTGTAGACCAGCTTGTGTTTCAAGCATCTTCTGATGGCACTTGGTGGCTCATGGATGATTTCACATATGAGGCAGCCCCTGTGCCCGAACCTGCAACATTGCTGCTTCTTGGCTCCGGTCTGATAGGTCTGGCGGGTTTTGGAAGAAAGAAGTTTTTTGCAAAATAATTTTTCATATTGAATAGGGGCGGGTTTGAAAACCTCCCCTGCTTTCCTCTTTTGTAACCTCCCAAGACATGTGTGATATTCCTTGGCTGGTGTTAGGTCCAGTCTTCGTTTTCGCGGATTTCTTATATTCCGTCTGTAATTCCTCCCAGACTTTTCTGCAAATCACCTCCTTTGATAAGCGATTGAAATTTGCTATTCGAATGTGCGGCAAGCTCACACCAGGTTCCCGTCTCAACCACACGGCCCCCATCCAGAACTACGATAGAGTCTGCTTTGCGGATCGTTGAGAGTCGATGCGCTATAATGACTATGGTCAATTTTCCATACAGCTTCCATATGGACTCCTGGATACGGCGCTCATTTTCTGCATCAAGAGCACTGGTGGCTTCGTCAAGCAAGAGAAGATCCGGTTTTCTCAAAAGCCCTCGCGCCAGAGCTAATCTCTGTTTCTCTCCACCTGAGAGCCGAATTCCCCGATCACCGATCACCGTATCCAAACCAAAGGCCATCTCCGACACAAAACCGTCTGCAGCGGAGATTCGGAGGACTTCCCAAAGCTCCTCTTCGTTTGCATCAGGTTTTACCCATAAAAGATTTGCGCGGATTGTATCGTGAAAGAGGAATGTCTCCTGGGGTACATAAGCTACAGACTGCCGCCACCTATAGATTCGCTGCGGTGTAAGGGGGATGTCGTCGATCAAAATCCTCCCCGCAACAGGGATGAGGAGGCCCATAATCAGATCCGCAAGAGTGCTTTTTCCCGCACCTGACGGCCCTACTATTGCGGTCATACATCGGGCCGGAAAGGTGATATCGACTTCATAGAGGGCGTATGAGTTGACTTTCTTATCATAACGAAATGAGACCCTATGAAATGCTATCCCCTTTTCTAATCGTATTGGATCTGTGCAGAGTGCAGAGGAGTTCTCCTTCTCCAACCTGCATCGATCCAACATATCCGTCGCTGCCGTAAATGCCGGCAGCATGTTGACCAGGTGTAGATAGCTCTGCTGTAACAGAGAAAACTTCGGCAGCAGACGGGCAAAGATAAAGATCAGCAATAAGAGATGTGTAAGAGGTATGCGAAAAATCCCTACAGCACTGTAAAAGAATATGCTTATGGCAACAACCGATCCTATATTATAAAACATTTGTGTGTCACCCATTACCTTGGCAAAACGGATAAACAACGTTTCAATCCCCCTGTTCACAGAGTGAAAATCCTGTATATGCCTCTGCTCAGCATTATAGCTCTTTGCCGCTTTGATCCCACCCAGATGCTCTGTCACTGCAGTGTACAGACCCTGCATTGTTCTATGTATAGCCATCCCGATTCGGTAACTCTTGCGGTTTTGCGGTCGTAGAAGCGACAACATTATCATGGCACATGCCAAGGCAATGCCTGTCATAGGAACAGACAACATAAGGGCGATGCCAATGTGAACCGCAGAAATAACTCCGTTACTGATGAACAAAAGGAAGTGGTGCGTCCCATATCCGACCCTCTGCAGCTCTGATGTGAGAACATGGGTCATATCGGCTGATCTGTTCCTGGTTATGAACAACCAGTCAGCATGTGTTAAAGAATCGTACAATCGGTTTCGTAAAAAGCGGGTAAATCCATGATTAATCCCTGCGTTTATAACCATCTGCCAACGACTCAGGATGGCATGGAAGGATATGATCCCCACATAAATACACAGGGCGACCGGAAGGGTCATGGGCAGGTGAATGGCCCGGAACAGATCGGCAATAAAGGAAAGGGAACCGCTCGTTGATGCTCCCGTGTCAGCAACGCCTGCCAAGTGGAGAAACGGGATCAGCATCAACAGACCGATTCCCTCAGAAAGTCCAAGAAGGATCAAGAGAAAGAGAGAGACAAAAGCTTTAAGACGTGCAAAGAGAAAGAACTCCCAGATATATGTCCGCAATATCTCCTTGTCAGGCAGAGTCATCACTTCATTTTTTCTCAGTCTTTCGACCCTGTGTGGCGTCTGAAAGCTAATTCATTCAGATACTTCCGCCGAAACCACAAAAAAGGACGAAGCAAATGGTAAAACGGGAACAGCGCATCTGGCAATGAAATATCACACCAGTCATGAGGGATAGTACCGACTTGTCTTACGCAGACCATCAGTTTCTGTCGAAGGCTAATTTGAACCAATATATCGTAAAACTTCTTCAGAAAGTACGGAGGGATAGGTGGTTCATTAAAAGAACACTGAGTTCTTATAATCATCCGATATGCCGCATTGACCAGATCCTTTGTTGCTCTGTCTCTTTCCGTAAAACTCCGAACAGAATCGGGCAGAGAAGTGCCCAATAGTACGTTCGACAATAAGATCCCCTGTGCCACGAAGCGACAACTCCTCATTTCTTTAGCTCTTTGCATGATCCCACCCCAGTCAATGTCATGATCGTCTCGTAGAAGTCTGGCGATATCAAAAAGCCAGAACAGACGCAACCAGGCATGTTTTGCTCCATGCGCACACAGATAAAGAACCGTGTCCTCTACGGACAGCGTTTTCACCAGGGTGCCTGCAAGAGTTACATGTCCTTGTTGTTTTGCTACAAGATGGAAATTCAGAGGGAGAAAACAAGGCTCCTGGAATAACCGATGGTGGAGTTCTACCCTGATCTGGAGTTTATCGTGGTAGTATCCGAAGTGATGGAGCCACCATGTGTAGTACCTTTGCTGTCTGGGGCTCAGGTTGAAGGCAGGTGTGAGTCGTCGATACCCTTCCTGCAATAAGACCCGTTCTGCCTGTGCGAGATGTTCAGGAGCAACCAACAGATCCAAATCACCCCCATGTCGCATACTCAGATCACCATAGATCTGTAAAGCAAGAGCAGGGCCTTTTAAAGACAATGTCGGGAAACCTTTTCTTTCCAAAAGCTCCACTAGACGAACCAACTCGGCGGCCAATCGTATGGATCGGTTGACGTTTTTCTCGAATTGAACTCTTAAACTGTGTTTGACATGCTCAGGCACTCCGTTTTCTGTGAACTTCCTCAGGTTGCGGTAGGCAAACGGATAGACCCGGTGCTGGCGGACCAAGTTTATGAATGTCGTCCAATTGATCAAATCAGAGCGTAACGCGCTGATTATTGAGTTGTTTTCTTCTTCTGGAAAGGTACTAGAGCAATCAAGCAACAACCGCATCTCGGGCAGCAGGTTGGATGATATGGTTTTTATATAACTCATCTCTCCCCATGCAAATTGACATTCACAACGACCGACACAAAATACGTTTAAACACTACATCTGCTGCCGTATTTAAAGAAGTACACAAATCATGGCCCAAGGTGACAAGAAAAATACAAACATATCACAATCTCAGATAGCATCAAACAACGCTCTGAGTATTATCCCAATCATCTTTTGATACTCTAACTAAGCGGGGGGCCATCAGCACCCCCAAACACTGTACCGTCTGTATCTTCAATTCTGATCTCTCGCAGAACTGGAGGTTTCCAATTACTCTTTTCTCTTTCTTCTTTCTTCTCTTCTTTATTCTCTTTCATGTTTTATCTACCTCCTTCAACTTTTTATATTCCTTTTTTTCGCAGTATATCATGTATACAATATAATTTTTTGGTCTACTCGGTCCTTTGGTGGAACCAATGTTCGAACCTTAAAACCATCACCCCCAATCCTACTATAATCTGAGAGTCTATCTCCCAGTCGTTCCAGCCCTTGACAGGCTGCACCCGGTTCAACTGGCGTTCAATCTTAGTCCTATCAACATATGGCAAAAGTTGGTCTTCATCATATTTTTCAGACAGAAACTGTAATACTTCACTTCTAACTGTCAGCATACGGCTATGGTAATCAGGCGTGAAAGGATGCTTTGAGGAGCGCCATTGAACCTTAGGCGGTAATATGCCCTCCATGGCGTGGCGAATAAGACTGCGACGCCATCCGTTTTGCATAAATTGTTCCGGTGGTACAGCAAGACAAAACTCGACAATCCGTCTATCCAGCAAAGGATGCAGTTGTTCTTGACCAAAGATTGCATGAGAATTAGCCATGTCTTCTATGGAAGACGTCAGGTTAGTTGGACTGACCGCATTACACAACATGACGCGGGTATCAGGCAAGGTATAAGCTACTAAACTATGGCCATTCATCCGGCTGCGATTCTTAATATCAATATGTTGTGCAAATGACGGATGGATTGCAGAACGGGATATCCAATCTGTATTCGAAGGTCTACGCCGGATTAGGTGATAAAACCTGCGAATTAAAGAAGGTGCTAAAACGGAAAGCACTTCGCTCTTCAAGAGGGCCCACCGGGACAGCCCTTCCACTGTAGCACGTTTTTGCACCATATGTGCCAGCTCTAGCCAATGGCCGATACTTGCAAGCTGTGCCATATAGCCCTTGCCGCTGAAAGAAGCTGCCATATCACCGCCGAATCCTGACAATAGCATTCTCACTCCGTGTTTTCGGGAGGTTCTATACAGAGCATCAAACATATAGTAAAACACATTCATGGACGGTTGGTCTATTCTTTGGAATAGCCCCTCCAAGTCATCAAAGGGCGTCACGCCTTCTGCCAGTACATATTCGACATCTATATTATTTTCCCGACTTCGCACCTCCTCAACAAACTCGCGCTCGTCTTTTTCTATGCCGGAATAGTTTTCCGGTAGTGCCGAAGAAACTGCGATCAACCGTTTTCCCTCTTCCCGAAGCCTGCGTGCAGCTATGCAGGCCACTGAAGATGAATCCAGCCCGCCACTCAGCATGACCCCTACTGGAAAGTTGCTTCTCATGCGGCAGTGTACGGCCTGAAACATCAGTTCGCGCAGGGCTTCGGCATATTCCCCATTAGAAGGAAGCCTCAGTTCCTCACTCAGCTCAGGCGTCCAGTAACGCTTTGTCTTGATCCTTTCAGACCTGAGCATTAAAATATGTGCCGGCGGAAGTCTTACGATCTCCTCATAGAAGGTAATCTCCAGGTCGTGCTGATTGCAGACCAAGAAATCCGCCACTGCGATCTCGTTAAGCTGTCGGGGTACATCAGGCACGGCTAAGATGCCCTTTATTTCACTAGCAAAGACAAAAAATCGATGAGAATGGTGGTAATAAAGCGCCTTGAAGCCCATATGGTCTCGCGCACAGAAAAGCTGTTGCTTTCTCCCGTCCCAAATAGCAAAAGCAAAGTCTCCTAACAGATGTTTTGGACAGTCTTCGCCCCACTTTTCATAAGCCTTGAGGATCAAAGTACTATCGGGCATCCCGACCCGGTCGGCATAAGGGATCCCCAATGCTTCGAATAGCTCATTTCTGTTGTCTATACGCGCATCAGCTGTTATAACGAGATTAGCGGATGAGTCTTTAAAAGGTAGCGTTTCATGAAGGGACTCAGGTGTGGTGTGAAGCATTTGGTGGCCCAGCCCCACGGTCCCTTCCCGCCACACTCCTGAACCGTCCACTCCCCGGTGGGAGAGGGTTGTCATTATTTCATCTAGGATCTCCTGGGGTACGGATTTGCCGTCTGTATAAAAAATGCCGCATATACCACTCAAGCGTCTTCCTCCGCAAAAGTAGATACTACTGAAAACTGATTCATGTCGCGCTCACCTGTGACAACTAAATCCCCACATCTCAGCCACGCATGGGCCATGAGATTTTCTTTGTCATCCTTTGCAACACCGAAGTAGATCGTGCTTCCTATCCCCCGCCGCTTGAACATCATCTTGCCGGCTATTGCCTGTGCCAGGCACCTGCACTTCCAGGGTAGATGTCGACTCGCTGTCTGTAAAGCCCAGGAAATTTGCTTCACAAAATCTTTGCAATCCAGCTTCACCATCTCCGAGGATTCGGCCATATGTATGCCCAAATGCGGCGCAATTCTGCGGAACCGAAACATCACTAAGGACAGCCTAGCGATTCCCAGACATAAAGCTGCCTCCAAAAGCAACATACGGTCGAAATCGGATAGCTGAAGGAACTTACCCAGCTTCTGCATCGACTACCTTTATCAAGTTTTGTTCAGCCAATTTGTTGATAAAGTCAAGCACATCGTGCTCACATCGTTCCTTTTCCACATCGAATTCCTCAAATAGGATATCGCAAAGATCTGAGACTGAGTGAGGTGAGACCAAAATCGACCAAATACGGCTCCCGATTGAATCAATGACATAATATTTTCCATTTTCTACACTCATCATTACTGTTTCTCCGTCCAGATCACTGGAGATCAATCTGTCGACCTGGGTAACCACAGTATTAAAATCGATTCCTCTTTTTCCACTCATATCTCCTCCTGTAGGTCGTCTTCCAAAAGTTCCACCAACTCATTCAGAAGAAACGGCTCATGTGGCCGGGTCACTTGAATCATCATTGCACATTTTGCCACAGCAACACACTGCTTGAAATGGAGCATCTTCCGGTCTATCCCATCGAGGAAATTGATACGGTATGTGTTGTTGATTATTGCGGATAATTTCTCAGCGCCTTTCAAGGGCCTAAGATGGAATCCCCGGTTGTTGGTGACATCCAGCACATATAAACGACGAAGGGGCAAAAATCTTTTACAGAATCCATCTTGAAAAGGAAGGGCGTGCTTTTCCATGAGCGGGTCGACCATGGGCAACGATTCAGGCTCCTCGCCTAGCTTCCTTACCGCATCGACCTGGAGTTTGAATTGAGGGTAACTTGGAAGGATTAAAGGCATGTTGTTTCCATCCATGGCAACAACGGCTACATCATCGGATATCATCCGATAACCGCTTTTTCCAAAGGCCGCTGCAAGTGTCGACTTCCCCACCCTGGAATGGCCCAAAAAAACTACTGCACTTTCATCCTTTTCGACAGCACTGCCGTGCAAAGGCAAAAGGCCCCTCTGGTGGAGTAAAGCGCCAAAAGCAGAACCGAGTAAAAAGAGTCGGACATCGTCATCCGGGGCATCTGGAGCACGGTCAATCAAGATCTCCTTACCACTGGATACCAGATACCTGGCGACCCCTTCAATGGCAAGGAGCAACCGGTTCGGTGCTACCTCATAACATCCGCTTCTCAGTCCGGCGCCTGTCAAAGTATGAGCCACTCTCCCGTATCGAACAACTACATCCTGAGTTTCCGCACCCGCAGGAAGCTCTGGGCAGGGGATAGCAGATGCAATGTTCAGTCCAAATGCGGTATAGTAGTTAAATGACATGGGGTGTAAGTGTGCAACTCATGTGCAACTTCTTTTCAAGGAAGTCTACGAGAGAAGTCTTAAAATTTCTCAACCTGGGTGGTTAAACAGGATTCAGGAAAACGTGAGCTACCTGCTTATTTTCTTTGTATACACAAGAATTCGACACACATCCGACAAGAGATGCAAATTTGTAATTCCGTTACACATCCAGCCTTACGAGTGTCTGTGGTTTATGAAACGCAACCGCAACACGTAGCCCACAAGCGGTGAACTTTGCTAATGGCAGACATGGGTCGCAATTATTGTGAGGTTTCTGGAAAATAAAAAATTATATTTTCATATTTTAACACATATTTTTATAAAAAATACGTAGAACCCATTTTTTAATGCCTGTTACAGTTCAATCATTTTTAGGTGCCACGAACGAGTATTACAAATGGATTCTCGCAACCATAATCAGTGTTCTTTTCAGTGATCTATCAATACGCTCAATCAAATGACGGGAAACCTCATCCGCGGTAAACGAGTAATATTGCTCAGTCATACGAAAGGTTGGGGCGAGAATCTACTCTGAAAGAATGGCAGAACTCTCCGACGAATACCAAGAATTCGAGGAACGGCTGTTATCTGAAATTGAGGCACAGGTATGAAAAACGC
>JAXHSZ010000198.1:0-2117 GCA_034190725.1 Thermodesulfobacteriota bacterium | reverse complement strand
TGGAAAAAATTGGTTCGTATTCCTGTCAAAGTTTGATTTCCCTTCATGAGGACAGAGGTATCCTGTGCCGTTCCGATAGACAGATACGGTCTGTTTAGGCCATCAATGATTTTAGTGTTCGAATCCGGTTTTATCCTGGTGCTGATGGAATCATATTAAAACGCGGAATCGAGATGACAAATTTCAGTTTCCCCCCACAATGACTGCATTGAGGAAGATCAAAGGGTTTCAGATAAATTTTGGGTTTTGTGACTTGAAAACCGAACGATAACTCAATAAGGGCTTCGATCTTTTCCAAAGGAACGCAAGCCCCCGGGCTCAGAAAGCCGTAATAGCGGACTTTCATAAAACCGGAGGGTAAGACATGCTGCAGAAAGCGGCGCATAAACTCCATGACATCCAATTCTATAGTCCGCCAACGGTTGCTTTGAGGCTTTTTGTACTTGAAAAAGACCTTGCGGTCTTCGACTTTGACGATACGGTTATTTGAGAGAGCAACTTTAAAGACATACGGTGCGAGATATTTTACACTGTGAGCGCCAGCTCCAACAGCCTGACAATTGACCACCCACTCTTGCTTCCAGACCTCTTCAGGGATGTGGGAGTAGAGATTGCTCTTTCTCATTTCATCCCGGAACTTGGCCTTAAAGATCTTTGACATGGCTTTTACGGGCAGGAAGAAATCCGTCCGTGAAGGATGCCAGCGGTCTTCTTTTTTGGAGAGAGCGCCTCCGGGGACCACATAATGGATATGGGGATGGTATGACAATTGTCTTCCCCAGGTATGCAAAACCCCCAGGGAACCGGGCAGGTCCCCGCCGATATATTTTTCATCGGCTGCCAGTTTCTTCATTGTTTCTGCAGAGGCCTTGAAGAGGGCTGAATAACAGACGCTCTGATGGCTGCGGATAAACCGCCTGAGCTTTTGAGGAACTGTAAAAGTGATCATAAAGTGATGTCCTGGAAGCTGTCTTTTGATCTGCTTCATCAACCATTGATGGGTCTTTTTGTGTTGACAGTTGGGACAATGTCGGTTGCCGCATGATCGGTAAACAATTTGATTTTGAGTGCACTCTTCACATCGGTAGATCATGATTCCAAAGCATTCAGTGCGGCAGTTGGTAATGGCATGAATAACTTTTCGGTGTTCAGACGGCATAGACTCACCGAAGCGTTCGATATACTCCTGGCCATAGGCTTGAAAGATCTCATTAATTGTCATGAACATCTCCTTTCATCAGATCATTGATGATGCCATAGGCATGTTCATGTCCCTGAGTTGTGAGATGGAGATAGACCATGGTAGAGTTCAAGCTATTATGGCCGAGGTATTGCTGAATACGCTTGATATTGACGCCGGCTTCCAAAAGATGAGTGGCATAGCTGTGCCTGAGGGTATGAATGGAGATACGCTTTGTGAATTTAAGTTGTTTAAGCACACGTCTCAATGCCCCCTGCACAGAGGTATAGCTCATGGGTTCCTTGGCGGTTGGTCCCTCATTGCCACCGCGTCCGAGTCGAGGAAAGATCCATTTTGAGTTTCGATGTGTGACCCAGTATTGTCTTAATGAATCAAGTGTAGATTCCGGTAGAGGGATATAACGGTCTTTAGCACCCTTCCCTCGGTGGACATGAATACGCATCCTTTGACTGTCAATATCGCCGACCTGAAGATACAATGCTTCATGCAGTCTAAGACCGCAGGTGTAAACGGCAGTGAGATAGGTTTTATTCTGGATGGTATGAACCGCATTGATGATGGTCCAGACCTCTTTGACGCTCAAAACGGTGGGAAGTGTTTGCTCCCGTTTGGCATGGATGAGTTCCAGGGTGTGCCAGTCTCGTTTGAGCACATTGATGAAAAAGAACTTAATTCCGCTGTAGCATATTCTCATAGTAGCTGCGGCCCATTTATCGTTGTTTTTTCTGTGGAGGAAATAGTCTTGAAGCTCCTGTTCGGTGATTTTGTCAGGGGTTTTCCCGTAAAAATCGACCAGTTGTCGAACTGAGCGAGTATAGCATTCTTGTGTACGCTCGCTCATACCTGCAAGTTGCAGTGCTCTCATGGATCTTTCATAATAATCTTTCATCACAATTCTCCTTTCCTTTGGGGTTAA
>JAXHSZ010000197.1:0-11900 GCA_034190725.1 Thermodesulfobacteriota bacterium | reverse complement strand
TGATTGCCGCCGATGAGAAAACCATCGCCTATGTCAAGGACCGCCCGCAGTCGCCCAAGGGGGCGCTGTGGGATCAGGCCGTCGCGGCCTGGCAGATGGGTCCTGGGAGTGATATTGCCAACCTGTCCATATTGGGATATGATCCAAATAAGTATTACACTGGAAGGGCCCCCCTGGAGGCTGCCAGTATGGGCTTACATCTCGATCCGGAAGATGTGGCTTTTCGGTGCAATCTTGTAACCCTCTCCGTACGAGATGGAAAAAAATATATGGATGATTACAGCGCAGATCATATATCTACAAATGAGGCAGAGGAATTGATCCATGAGATAAACCTGAGATTGGGAAACAAAGACATAGAATTTCATTCCGGCATGAGCTACCGACATATCATGGTATGGAAGAACGGCTATGAAGAAATGAACACAACCCCTCCCCATGATATCTCCGGCAAGGAGACTGCTGAATATATGCCAAAAGGGAAGGGTGCCGGACGAATCGTACAGTTGATGAATGATTCTAAATGGATCCTTGATAGGAATCCTGTCAATCAAAAGAGGATAAAAGAAGGGAAGAAGCCTGCAAATTCCATCTGGCTTTGGGGGCATGGGAGAGCCCCAGTGATGCCGACTCTCATAGAAAGACACGGTATTTCAGGTTCAGTGATCTCGGCGGTTGATCTGATTAAAGGGATCGGTATATATCTGGGATTGGAGGTGGTGGATGTTCCCGGTGCAACAGGATACCTGGATACCAATTATCAGGGAAAGGCGGAGTATGCCCTGAGAGAACTTGAAAAAAAGGATTTCGTGTATCTCCATGTTGAGGCACCTGATGAAGCTGCCCATAGTGGTCATCTAAAGGACAAGATGGAAGCTATTGAACGGTTTGACAGGGAAGTGGTCAGGACTGTTTTAGAAGGAATAGAAAGATTTGAACGGTATAGGATAATGGTCTTGCCGGACCATTTGACTCCTTTGACAGTAAAGACCCATACAGCAGATCCTGTACCTTTTGTTATTTATTCATCCGATCACAGAAACAAGACCCCCAACAAGGATCTAAGGTTTGATGAAAAATGTGCAATGACTGATCAAATATATATTGAAAATGGACATGAACTTTTGACCTTCTTTTTGGAGATGAATGTCTAACACATGCTCCAACAGCTCTCAGCATGAGGTGATCCCGTCAGCTCGAAACCTGCTTCTCCAAAAAACCCTTGACAAAAGACCTTTCATGTAATATAAATCATTTGAATGTCGCGGGGTGGAGCAGTCTGGTAGCTCGTCGGGCTCATAACCCGAAGGTCATAGGTTCAAATCCTATCCCCGCTACCAAGAAAAATGAAGGGGTTAACCGATTGCGGTTAACCCCTTATTTGCTTTTGGAGGGGTGTTTTCATTTTAAGAAGTGCCTTTGCCGTATATATCCCTCAACTTTCTTTTCAGTATCTTTCCAGAAGGATTCCTTGGCAATTCCTCAACAAATTCAATTGACTTGGGAACAGCATAGGAAGCAAGATTTTCTTTACAAAACTTTATGATGTCCTCTTCCGTTGCCTCTGCTTTATCGTTTAACACTACAACTGCAGTCACGGATTCTCCTGCTTTTTCATCGGGTACACCTATTACTGCAGCCTGGGATACGGAAGGATATCTGTATAATACTTCCTCCACATCTGCAGGATATATGGTCTTCTCACTTGCAGTGATGATGTCCTTTTTCCTGCCAACGAGAAAGATATACCCTTCTTCGTCTATAGTCGCAAGGTCTCCGGTGCGGACATAACCGCCTCGAATGGTCTCTGCAGTGGCTTGGGGCAGCTCCCAATAGCCTTTCATCATGTTATCTCCTCTCGCTATGACTTCTCCGACCTTGCCTGGGCTGACATCAACATCGTTCTCATCCACGACCCTTACCTCCACATTGAGGGCTTCTTTCCCGCATGATTGAAGTCTTTTCAGTACATGAGGAGGTCCATCGAGCACAAAATCATCTTCGGAGAAGTAGGTGACAGGCGTTATCTCCATGAGTCCATAAACATGAGAGAATATCTTTCCAAATACCTCTATTGCTTTCTTGAGCACCTCTACCGGCATTGGTTCTCCACCGAATATGATGGATCGTAGACTGCTGATATTATAATCATTGAGGTGCGGATGATTCAGAATGGAGATAATGGATGATGGGGGCATGAGAGTCATGGTTACGTTTTCCGCTTGTACTGATTCCAGTATCATTTCAGGACTGGATTGACGAAGGACCACAAGAGTTGAACCTACATAAAAATGCGGCAATATATGCAGAAGGGGAGAAGGTCCCCAGTAAAGAGGTATGGTAACAAGACCAACATCGTCTCTTCTCAAACTTGGTAAAATCACATACTGGATAATGATTTCAATCAAACTTCTTTGGGAATGTACTACACCTTTTGGCAGACCTGTTGTTCCGCTGGTATAGAGAAGATAAACAAGATCATTCTCATCAATTTTTACATTTGGTTCGTCTGGTGGATATTGTGATATAAGTTGTTCATAATCCATCATTCCATCAGTCGGTGTGCCTACAGTAATGAAATTTTTCACTCCGCCGAGATCATCCTGTATGGATTGTATTGTTTGAACATATCTTTCACTCACAAAGATGGCTTTTGCTCCGGAGTTATCGAGAATAAAGGCAAGTTCCTTTCCACTCAACATATAGTTCAGGGGGACAAGTACAAAACCACTCTTCGGCGCTGCACAATACAATTCAACGTATTGGTGACAGTTATCAAGGAAGGCTGCTACTCTCTCTCCTTTTTGTATGCCCAAATCGGTGAGGGCATTTGATATGTTGTTCACTCTTTCATTAAATTCCTTAAATGTAAAGGCTGAACCATCACATACAACAGCTTTTTTGTCTGGATACCTCTTTGCATTCCTTGTGATTATCTCTCCAATGATCATTTTTACCTCCAAAAGAAATTTAATAAACAGTGATTGCCCTATAATTCACCGGATAATTAATACATATCCTCTCTATGGTGAGTACTGAAATAAGGAACAATTTACATGTTTATGAATTTCATCATTGAAACCAATTGGATCGATCCTGCAACCACTCACTCACCATTTCCTGAAGACAGGATCTGAGATCTTTTGAAACATAGAATGTTGGGAGCAGGAGATTGTCATTGGACAAAATCAATCCTTCTTTCCTTGCTTGCTGAGAAAGAGAAGTATTGGGATAAATCCGAATGCCAGCAGTGACTTTCATTGATTCAAGATCAAGGGAATCAGCAAATTCCAAGCTTTCCTGCACTGTTTTCTTATTCTCCCCAGGCCCACCCAATAACAAGAATCCCATCTGATTTATTTTGTATTTCTTGAAAGTTTCCGAAATTTTTTGAACTTCTTCAGGACTGTACCTCTTGTTCATATTTTGAAGCATTTCGGGGGATCCGCTCTCGAATCCAAGACTGATCTCAGTACATCCGGCAGCAGCCATCTTTTCCACCAGCTCTTGATCCACTTTCCATGGATAAAGAATACAACGCCATGTGATATTCAGTTCTTCTTTCATTATTCTATCACAGAGAGATTTTGCATAAAGCAGGGGGACATTGAAAATATTATCAACAAAGAAAAAACGATCGAATCCAGCCTCCACGTATTTGGAGAGCATTTTTACTGCATGCGACGGATCACGTGTACGCATGGCTGTTCCTTCGATAAGAGCTGTTGAGCAATAGCTGCAGTTCATGGGGCACCCGCGTCGTGTTTGAAAGGGCAGCCAGATTTCCTGTCTCTTAAAGTTTGAAGGAGCCCATAAATGAGCTTCAGGAAGCGGGATTGGAAAATCATCTAATTCCCTTGAGAATTTCCTTTTCCCTTGAAGTCCTTTCTTGGGTAAGTACAAGCCTGGAATCCCGGAAAGATCCGATTTTTTCTGAAGTCTTTCCAGTAACAATACAAATGCATGTTCACCTTCACCCTGAATCCCAATATCTGCTTCAAGATATTCCAACACACTTTGAGGGAAAATACTGTAGCCGGCACCTCCCATGACAATAGGAGAATCAGTATGCTGTCTACAAAAAGTGATCATCGATTTTACCGGTTCAAGCAAAAACCTTGCAGGATTCATTACCTGATCATCAATGTTCCTCACCGAAATTCCAATGATATCTGGTTTAAATTCACTTATTGATTCACCGAGAGCTTTCAATGTTTCCTCTTGATCCATTAAGTTTATCGTCATTACTTCGTGTCCGGCTTCCTGGGTTGCTCTGGCAATGCATCCCAGCCCTAATGGTAAGACCGGCATGTTTATCATTTCCGTATTTGCAGAAATCAAAAGCACTCTCATGGACATTGCTTGAATACCTTAAATTCCTTTCACGTCAGGCAACTTGATATCCAGAAGAATCAGGTGAGAGAATCCATTCCGAGCCTGTTCTATCTAAATGTTTCTGCTTCATGATCCTTTTTCATATACAATTGCTACAATTCTACATGCACTCTCATCGTCATCAATGATCAGGATGCCGATTTTCTCTTTTATACCACGTTGTCCCTTTCAAGCCAACAGGCAATCTTACTGTGAAGGTACTGCCTTTTCCCTCCTCACTTTCTACCGTAATAGTGCCTCCGTGTGCTTCCACAATGGTCCTGGTCAGTGCCAGACCCAGACCGATCCCTTTTGCCTTGGTGGTAAATAAGGGCTCGAAGACCTTTCCAAGTATCTCCTCAGGGATGCCTGCTCCTGTATCTGAAATAGAAACTATCACCCACTCCTGACTTGGGACTTCGAACGGACCAACTGAGCTCGCCGAGGTCATAACCACCAACCGGCCGCCTTCAGACATGGCCTGAATGGCGTTTAGGATGATGTTTCCGAAGACTTGTCTGAGTTGATCGGGGTCGCCCTGTACGGTTGGCAGTGTCTCTTCTAATTGGCTTTCCAAATGGACATTCTCAGGCACTGTGATATGAGACATCGCTTCTTGAATATTACCGTTGATATCTGTTTTTTGCCGAATAGGGGGCTTTGGACTAGCGAAGTCAAGGAGGCTGCTGATGATCCTCTCAGATGTTCCCACCGCCTTGTCCAGGATATCAAGTGTCTCCTTCACTTTAGGATCTGGCCTTTTAATAAACCTGTTAAGAAAATAGGCAGCGTTCTTTATGACCCCCAGAGGATTTCGCAGTTCGTGGCCCACCCCACCAGCCAGTTGCCCTAAAATTGCTAAACGCTCCTTGCGAATCAGCTCCTCTTGAACTTCCTTTAGATTCTTTGCCATACGGCTGAAAGAAACTGCCAAATCCCCAATCTCGTCTTTTGATTCTCTTAACTGAGGATCAATCTCAATATCAAGCTTTTCTTTGCTGATATCTTCTGTGATTTTTTTCAGATTTGTAAGTGGGTTTGTGATGGAACGAGACATCAAAAAGGCAATAATAATACCTATTGAAATCAGAATAAGAGAAGCAACGATCATATTGTTTCTTAATACAAAAGCAGACTTTAAAACCTCTCTTACATCATGTCCGACCACAAGAATCAATTTTAGACCTTCAAATTCTCTATAGCCTTTTGAGCGTGCATATGAGTAGAGCCTTTCTCTTCCACCTGCCTTGGCAATAAAGAAGCCGCTTTCTCGTTTTATCTTCTTGAAAAAATCGCTGTCAGACACATCTTCCATGAATTTAAACGCTATTGTTCCATAAATGAGTCTCGCCTCCTCTGTGAGGAGATTAATTCTTGTGGTTTCATATCTTTTCGTTATAATCTTTGCTTCCCTGACAATTCCCTTAATATCAATGACTGCCTTCATTACACCTATAAAGCTTGCTTCATCATCAACAACCCTTATCCCAATATTGATGGCATATATTGCAGTACTTTCATCGTACTCAACACCACTCACATAAAAACCTTTCTCTCTTGCAATCTGCCACCACTGCTCATCATCCTGCCTATAATCAGAGGTCCTTCCTGTTTGACCAATATTTACCCCATACTTATTGGTCACAAAAATCTCTCCAAAGACTTTGTACCCATATTTCTTTTTGTAGAATTCAATAAATTCCTTTCTAAGGCTCTTTGATATTTCATTGTTGAACAGTGCTTGCATGAAAGGAGTTATTTCTTCTTTTGGTAAAGAAACCCATTTTCTGTCCTTATGGTTAATGTAATCTTCAATACTGTCTTGCTTCTCAAATTTTTTATTTGATTCTGAAAGAGTTTTTTGCATCAAAGGATGTTTTGATTTTTTTTGAAGATCCTCAATTTTGAGATAAACGGAATGATCCATTCTTTTCAACATTTCCTCAGCCAGAAAAATAGAGTTCTTGCCGACAGAATCCTGTAAGGATTTCTGGCTTACACTCAATGAATACAATGAGAAAGCAGCAATCAGCAGGAGAACCAGCATAAAGCCTACTGTGAGTTTGACACCTATTTTTATTCTCATGTCATCTCTTTTTCTTTTATCGCAAATACTTCACCTTATCATCGATTATTTGGGCAGGGTGAAGTGGAAGGCTTATATCATGTTCTCCAGGTTTCACATCAAGATCTCCAAATACTCCTGGGTAGATGAATCCCTCTTCCAGTAAACGCTTCACATTTTCTCGCGACACTTCCTCGTCCTCCAAAAGACCTGCAAGAAGTTTCATGAAGTCATAACCTTTTGCCGCCTGGTGGCTGAGCGGTTTTTTGTAGAGAGCCTCGTATTTCTTATGTACCTCTTTGGCAAAGAGAAAGTTTGGGTTGTAAATGATAGGTGCAGCAAGATATACTCCAGCTATTTCTGGCATTTCTTTGATTAAACTCAAGGTAGCAACTCCTGAGTGTCCCAATGTAAAGCCATTGTAATTTTCTCTTTTCAGTTATCTCAATATGTCCAAGTAATGGTAGACGAAACCCACGGTATAGATTGCTTTCATGTCTTCTAATTGAGTAATTTTTATCTTGAAATCAGAAGTATTTGTTTCGAACTTTACGTATGTGACTGTTCCAGCATTTCTTTCAAACTTCTCCTTAAGTAATTCAAACCTAAATTGAGCGATTCTTTCCGTCACGAGAGGTTGTAGGTTTCTGAATATGGAGTAAAAAACGATCCGAAGCGGACAAAAGTGAAGCCACCCCTTCAGTGAGTTCGATTCGAAACGTTTTTTGCTTCAGATTCAGCAAGATACAGCCTCGCAGTAGGAAAGAATCGCCCAATTTAGGTCAAAGATAGATTGCCAAAAGAAGCATTCAAATAAAGGATGCCCAATTTTTTAACCTTTAATCTTTCCAAGATAGAGAGGATAGGGGAAACTTCATCTTCTGCACTTATAATAATATCTGAAAATCCATTCCTTTTTTTGTAAGTTCTGGAGTTGTTGTTTCTAATCCAACAAGTATAATCTTATTTTTTTCGGCCAAAGGACCTAAAGCCATGGAAACTGAACTTGTGGTTGATACATATAAAACTGGATGATGAGCCGTTTCGAGTTTGTGAAATGCTTTTTTGCCCTCTTCAGGGTTTGTCTCGCTGTCCTCGATAATCAACTCCATTTCCCTTCTGTTTACTCCACCCCAAGAATTGATTTCATCAACAGCTAAGATCATCGAATCCCTCACATCTGCAAGATGTAATGCAGGACCGGAAAGTGAGATGATTGCACCTATCTTTATGGTCTCTTTTTTCCTGCTTGTAGGGCAAATAATATCGCAAATCCAGTTATAACAATGATGGCGGTTTTGATAATGTGAATCCTGACAAATTCAGGCTTGGTCTTAAATATATTCATATATATTCACTTTCTTAATTCGTGTTGTACAGTGCTTCCCATACTCTCTCTCACTCAAATCATATGTCTCTTGTTTTAGCCATTGACCTCTTTTCCAATTCTTCATTTGTAGGTTCTTGATTGTGAGAATATCCCCCTATGACCGTAAGAATAAAAAACCCCCACCAAGACAAACTGATTCGTCCTTGTGAGGGCTCAATTCTGACCTTGCTCATATCCCTACCTCAACTGAGGGAAATTATTTGGTGAATTGTCAAGAATAATTTTCAAAGTGAAAGAATCACTCAATTTAGGGATATATTATAATGATTTAAGAGGCCCAACAGATCAATAGTTATCTTGATCCAACACCTCCCGTAATTTCTGTGATAACTCTCTCACATTGAATGGTTTTTGAATGAAACCATTACAACCTTTGTTCAGTATGTCAGCGGCTTGGCCATCAATACTGTAACCGGTTGACAAAAGAACCTTTACAGCCGGGTTGATATCCTTTAATTTTTCATATGTTTCACCACCACCGATTCCAGGCATGATCATATCCAGGACAACCATGTCAATATTGTCCTTTTTCTTCCTGTAGATTTCTATGGCTTCCTTCCCACTTCTTGACACAAAAACATTGTATCCGAGTGTATTCAAAATATCTCTGCCTGTATCAATGATCATCTCCTCATCATCCACAAGAAGAATAGTCTCAGAACCCATCAATACTTCTTGCACAAACTCCTTTTCCGGCAGTACTTCCTTTTCAGATGCAGGGAGATAAATGTCAAAGGTCGCACCTCCTCCCTTTTCACTGGAAACATGAATGAAACCCCCATGGCTTTTGATGATACCATAGATAGAGGCCAATCCTAATCCCATGCCCCTCCCCATCTCTTTTGTAGTAAAGAACGGCTCAAAAATCCTCTGCTGGGTTTCTTCGTCCATACCGACCCCTGTGTCGGTAATGGATATCTTTACATATCTTCCTGGTTCTAAATCAAAAGGTTTGACATCATTCTCATCCATCATGACGTTTTCTGTCTGAATGTAGAGATCTCCACCTCCAGGCATTGCTTGCCAGGCATTGATATAGAGGTTTAAAAGCACCTGCTCCATCTGTCCCCGATCTGCCTCTAGGGCCCAAAGATTCTCATCATATTTTTCGTGAATGGTAATTTCTTTCCTGGTACGGCCAAACATTCGATTTTGATTCCTGATGAGTTGATTGAGATCAGTCGGTTTGACCTCATATCTGCCACCCCTCGCAAAACCTAAGAGTTGGCTGGTAAGCTCTGCTCCACTCTTGACGTATTGCTCAACATTCTTCAATCTTTCATAGTATGGGTGAGAGGAGTCGATATCCAGAAGCATGAGAGAGATATTCCCCTGTATCCCCATGAGTAAGTTGTTAAAGTCATGAGCGATACCACCTGCCAGAGTGCCAATGGCCTCCATTTTGTGGGCATGTTGGAGCTGGGATTCGAGCCTCTTTTGGAGTGTCAGGTCTCGAACAAGACATAAGACAGCCGGTCTCCCTTCCCATGTAATACAAACAGCATTGATTTGCCCGTATAATTCTTGACCGTCTTTGTGTATGGCCCTGAAGGAATTGGTGCTGGGAACCTTCTCGCCTTTTAGCCTTCTTATGTGCATTTCCATGACTAGATCTCTTTCGTCAGGGTGTATGTGATTAACAAATGGAATGTTAGCCAATTCCTCATCAGAATAGCCAATAATCTCCTCAGTCTTTGGATTACAGAATTTTACCATCTTGTCTTGGACAATAAAAATTGCATCATTGGCATTATCTACTAAAAGTCGATATTTTTCTTCGGATTCCCGCAGTGCCGTCTCTGTTCTTCTCATTTCCTGAAGTCGCTGAAATTCCTTGATCGCAGCTTTTATCGATGTAAGCAATCTCTTAAAGTGTTTTGGGGATTTAATAACATAGTCGTCCAGACCATTTTTCATTGCCTTTACAGCGATCTCCTCATTTCCTGAGGCAGTGAACATGATAACCGGACAGTCAGGTCTACATGCTTTAATCTTCCCCAAAACTTCCAGACCATTGCTCCATCTCAGTTGGTAGTCGGTAATGACAATATCGAAATTGCTTTCTTTCAAGGTATCAGCAAAAAGCTCTGCATCTATTATCTCTTTGACCTGGATTTTAAATTCTTTTTCCAGTTCCCGAGTGACTAACGCCCTGTCATCGGGATTGTCATCGATGAGAAGAAGTCGGAGGAGGTGAATCGTTTCCTCCCTGTTATTCATTTCACTCACTTTTGACCTCCGGGTTCTCGTTTAAGATGAACCAATAAAAATTAAGAGCTTTGACCATATCCAGTAACCTGTCAAAGGTGACTGGTTTGACCAGGTAGGAGTTCGCACCCAGGTCATAGGCTCTATTTATGTCATTTATTTGTTGAGAAGAGGTTAATACAACCACAGTCAAACGCTTCAGCCCTGGTTGGCTGCGGAGCCATTCAAGCACCTCATGGCCTGATTTACGAGGGATTTTTAGATCAAGCAGAATCAGAATAGGCAGGGGGTATTTCTCTTTATTGGTATATTGGCCTTTGCCGGCAAGGTAAGCGATCGCCTCCTCACCATCTTCTACCACATGGATTGGATTGGCAATGTTTGCTTTTGTAAAGGCACGCTTGATGAGAATGATATCGTTGGGATCATCTTCAATCAGTAAAATGGTATTCTGCTCAAAACTCATCACCCTCTCATTTGTTATATTCATTTTTTCACCCTTCATCAGTGTGTATCAATTAAATGAGATATTTTCTGCTGTGACAAGAAAGACGACGATTTTAGCCACATGAACGCGTGAAAGAAGGAGTAAATTGCAATGTTCCCTTGCATTTGAGTTTGAAGCAGAGATTAGCAAAAAATAGTTATTCATGAATGGATACTGCCTAGCTCAACCCAAAACTTGCTTCCTTTGCCGGGAGTGGATTCCACTCCTACTCTCCCGCCCAGTTTCTCTATGCCTTTTTTAACAATGGCAAGACCAACGCCAGTACCAGGGTACCGCTCAATGCCATGCAATCTTTCAAAGATGCAGAAGATTCTCTCATGATGTTCCGGACCAATGCCTATGCCGTTGTCCTCTACCCACAGGTGCACCATTTCACCTGATTCTTCAGCCCATATGTGTATGTTTGACTGTTCTTTGAATGGCACAAACTTGAGGGCATTGGTTATGAGATTCTCAACAATCTGCTCTAAAGTAGCTTTATGACCGGCTGCCTCAGGTAAGGGTCTGTCCACTGTTATCAGAGCGTCTTTATTCTGAATTTCCGTATCCAGTTGCTTGAGTATGTTATCTACCACTGAATCTAAGTTCACTGGTTTGAGCTCTATTTCACTCCGGCTCAGTCGGCTATAGTTTAACAGGTCTTGAATCAAGGTTTCCATCCTCAGGGCAGAGGCATCAATACGCCGGGCATATTCCTTTCCTCTTGCATCTAATTCGTCATAACAATCTTCCAACAATGCCTGGCTGAAACCCTGCATTGCCCTTAAAGGAGCCCTTAAGTCATGAGAGATAGAATAGGCAAAAGATTCCAGTTCAGCATTGACTTCCTCGAGTTTTGCAGTACGCTTTTCCACCATATCCTCGAGGTTCTCACGATGTTTTTTCAATTCTTCCTCTGCCCGCTTGCGATTCAATGCTTCCACAAAGGCTACAGATAGGGTTTCTATGGCTTGCTGATCGGCCACGTCATAGCCAGATTCTTTGTTGGCAAGACCAATCACACCAATTGTCTTGTCTGCGTACTTCAATGGTACGCCTAGAAAACACATGATCACCGGATGCCCTTCAGGAGTCCCTACACGATCAGGATGTGAAGAAGGATCATTGATTATTACGGATTTTTCATGCCTAAAGACTTTGCCCCAGAGGCCGCGTATCTCTATGTCTTTCAGCAAATGAACTGCATCCGACCTCGGCATTTTACACTCATCCCAGCCTGGGTCACTCAAGGCAATAGCATTTAACCGACCGGAATCATTCACCTCATCGATAGAGCCAAACTGGCTACTGGTCAACTTCTCGGCTACGGCAAGACACGTGCCAGCCACCTCTTCATCGGTTTCACAAGTCAACGT
>JAXHSZ010000196.1:0-3601 GCA_034190725.1 Thermodesulfobacteriota bacterium | reverse complement strand
CGATGACCGGCACATGAATGAGGTGGAGGAGTGGATAAAGAAGGCCATCGAAGCCAACGAAAAGAACGTCACCAGGTTTTATCTGGGAATGAGCTATTCCCTTCAAGCTGATTTTTTCAAAAGAAAAGGTGATCTCCCTCAAGCAAGAGACAATCTCAACAAAGCAATAGAGATCTTAAGAGAATGTGGAGCAGATGGGTGGGTGGAGAAGGCTGAGGAGGAGTTGGGGAGGTTAAAATAGTCTATTCACAAATGAATGAACAGGAACATGGGAGGTTGATAATGAAAAACGTGGAGAGAATCAGCACACATAATAAAGAGGAAAAAGTCCTGTGAGAGACAAAGCACTCATTATAGGGAATTCAGATGGAATCGGACTGGCTACTACATCGGCACTTCTGAAACGCGGATGGGACGTCGTTGGTATTTCCAGGAGCGAGTCTCCAATAGAAGATCCGTCATATAAGCATATGGTGGCTGAGGTGCAGAAAGATGAATACACTGTCAGACTGAAATCGGTTCTAGAAAAAGGAGAGCCTGTTGACTTGTGTATATTCTGCGCAGGGATAGGCGAAATGTTGGATCTCTCCGACATGGAAGGGGAAGCGGAAATCGTGAATGTGAACCTGATTGGAATGGTGAAGACTGCTTCTTGTGTGATTCCCCTGATGGTCAAGAGAGGTAAAGGACACTTCATTGGCATTTCCAGTGTAGCTGACGAGTTATTGTCCCCTGAAGCTCCGAGCTATCACGCATCAAAAGCAGGATTTTCCAACTACCTCGAAGGACTGGCCCTTGCAGTAAGACAAAAGGGTGTTTACGTAACGAATGTGCGGTTTGGATTCGTAGACACCAAAATGGCAAAAGGTGATGTCAAGCCGTTTATGATGGGAGTGGACAGGGCAGTAAAACACATGCTTTTATGCATCGATAAAAAGCCTGTGCGATACACGGCTCCCTGGATCGTGATCCCATTGATCAGATTTCGTAGCTGGATGTTCAAATTCAAAATTTTATAACTGTTCAGCTTTTTAAAAAGAGTCGCTTCAACGGCAATTAAATTTTAATTCGTGTAAAACTCTCAACTCCTCTCTCTTCTTTCTTAACGCTCACTAAGATGCTCAGACAATACACGTATTAAAATTTGACCGCCGTTGAAGCTTACTGATAGCTTCCTATTTCAAGGCACTAAAACAATTCAAGATATTTTATTGCGATTTCATAGCAAACACCAATAATTCACATTTGAATACATAACTCATTTTTACGCAAGCCCTCGTTATTAAAAGAAGGAGATATATTAACTGTGAAACGTTCTTCAGTGAATTTTGTTGTGGATATTGTTGCATTTTCAGGATTTGTGTTTCTTACAGCAACGGGTGTTCTTGTACGATATGTGCTTCCGCCGGGATCGGGTCACTTTTCAAAAATTTGGGGGCTTGACCGTCATGAGTGGGGAGCGGTCCATTTCTGGATTGCAATAGTATTTCTCAGTACACTTGCAGTGCATTTGATTCTTCACTGGAGGTGGGTTGTTTCCGTGATCAAGGGTCGTCCTCGAGAAGGTTCTGCCGTGCGTGTATGGCTCGCTATTGTAGGCATAGTTGCTTTGATAGCTTTGGCCGTAGCGCCTTTCCTGAGTAATAGAGAACAGACCGGAGTGCCATCCCATAAGCTCAGGACAGAAAAAACAGAATTAGAAAAACACATGGAGATCAGAGGATCGATGACTCTGTATGAGGTTGAACAACTCACTGGCGTTTCCGTAGAAAATATTCTTCGCAAACTCAATTTGCCTTCGGATATACCTGCTGATCAACAATTGGGTAAGCTTCGAAGAAAATACGGATTTGAGATGGATGATGTCAGAAAAATTGTGCAGCCATGAATCCAAAAAATGTAATTTTTCGTGTCGTACTGATGAAACGGACTGTTGAACACTCAGAATGAGTTGAATCATCCATTTGTTTTCATATATCAGATTTCACTGCATTATCAGGCCCGAAACCTTAAAAATTTCTTCCCCTCCCATCCAAGTGCAACAGATGCCAATACTTTTGGCATTTTCAGAGCACTTGACTTCAAAATATCAATTCTTATTATAAAAGCAGAAAGGAATTCAAAGTACAGAAGAAAAGGAGATAATGATATGATGAAACTGAGATATTATATTCCTGGGAGTATAGTGATTCTTTTGGGTCTTCTTATTATTGCGTTTCCAGAAATTCTTATTGCCTTGGTAGCTTTTTCACTTATTATGTTCGGCGTGGGAGCACTCTATTTCGGCCATCTGATCAGAAAATCAGAGGTTGGATTAAGGGATTTCAGCTCAGACTTTTCAAACAGCAACTCATATGAGACATGGTTTAGAAGAGTGCCGATGTGGAGAATGCGGTGTCGCAACCCTGGATATTTTCATTGATCATTCGTTAAAGTATTCAGGGACGTGTAGTCAAGTAAGGAGATCAGGAATTACATCTGTTATTGATCACATTTGTTGATTTGATCTGTATAGAGTAGAATTGGAGGATGGCATGGCTGTTTTTAGAATATTAAAAAATATAATATTGATTTTTTTAATCAGTGTCTTTTTTGCGGCTTGTGCAAGCATGACAGGGACAAAGTCTACACAAGGACGCGCTTATGAACATGATTTCGAGAAAGAGTCTCTTGAGCAGGCAAATCATATGGGAATTTAATTACTTGTTATTCAAATCACAATCGGAAAAAATAGAATAGGAATAAACATGACATAAAGACGTTCAGATATAAGCCAGATTCGTTTCATGCTAAAATGCAAAACATGGGAATGAGCCGGGCAGATTTCTCTAGATATTTATCTGGCCCCTGTTATTCTCCCATTTCCCCCGCAAGAACCAATCCATCCATTTACTCAATAGAAGACAGACAATGAATTCGTTTTCTAGGAAGGATCACACAATATACTTCAAATTTATACTTTACCTATAGATTCCATTCTTGTATTATGTTGTTGAAACATGATTCTTAAGGACCAGTCACATAAAAAGTTCCGCATCTGCAAATCTCATCTTCAGACCGCCTTTGCACGCTTCTTAAAAACAAACTGAAATGGCAGACATGGGAAAAAAGAAATTAGAAATAAAGGATATGAGGAAACGTCACTATTTCTACCTCAATCCTTATGAAGAATTTGCATTCACAAAATGTCCCAAATGCGACAATAAAACAAAGGTGAGAAAGTTTCCACTCGTTATCCACATTGATCCAGATCAGATGTTTTTGTTGAATAAGCAATGTAAATATTGCATAAATTGTGATTTGATCATTACCAAGAAAACAGATGTTGAAAATTTGATGGCAGTACGTATGAGCCAGGCATGTCCGGAAATAATAGGCAATGATTACTTGGTCATGGGAACAGTTGATAGAAAAGATTGGTTGGAAGGGAAAGAAAATAAAATCATCACAACTGACATTATTGATCGGATGTATATATTCAAAGATGTTTTGAAATTTGAGTTTGTGGGCGGATGGTATCGCGAAGACAAATGAATTTCCCAACAAGGCAGTGACGCGGATTTGGAGTGTTATCATTAGTAATGAAAGACCTGTTACCACG
>JAXHSZ010000195.1:0-2440 GCA_034190725.1 Thermodesulfobacteriota bacterium | reverse complement strand
CATAGATCTCTCACACAGGCAATTCTAACAACCTGATACACAACATCTTTTCTTCATGCCTGTGCTTTCAGAAAAATCAAAAGAGTTCCAAAGAATAATATTTTAACATGATAAAACCAATAAAAAAAATGAGGAGTTCAAAACAGAAGTTCATGGTGAGAAATGTAATTTACTGCTTTGTTTTGCCTTTATGATTCTGAAATGAGGGAGATGAATGTTTTAAAGGAAAGAACAGTGTTTCACATTCGAAATGAGACATATTTGTCTCATGAGACATGAAAATAAAATAAGATAGAAAGAATAACGATTCACTGCATTTTATTCATTTTCGTCAATGACTATTTCTTGCCGGGAATTCTGTATAAAAAGGCAAGTCTATACGGTGGAATACCTAGGTAACAACCGGCTGCAATAACATAATTGACAATCGTAGTTCGAAGCAGGCCGATGTTTCGCCATCGACGGGCGGAGGTGATGGCACATGCCGGTACAATACAGACGCTCCCTTGCTTTCCGAGTAAACGGGCGAAAAAAAGATCCTCGGCTATGGCAACATCCGGGAAGCCCCCGATTTTAGTAAACATCGATTTACAAAGAAATAGTCCTTGATCCCCATATGGCAGTTTCAGGTATCTTGAGCGAATGTTCGCTGCACACTCTATTACTCTCATCAATGGACTCTCCATATCTGTTTTAAAGAGGAATGCCCCGAAAGAAACTTCAGGATCCATTAACGCATCAAATATATTGTTTGCATAGCTGTCCGGCAGGCTTGTATCAGCGTGGAGAAAGAGTAATACATGACCCCGTGCGATTTGTGCTCCCCGGTTTTGCTGTAAAGCTCGCCCGCAACTGCTCCTTTCAACTCGGACGCCTGTTGCTTCTGCTCGTTTCACCGTATCATCCGTGCTTCCGCCATCCACCACGATGATCTCAGCATCTTTGTTCCTTGCAGTATGAATTGTGGATTCTATGTTTTCCGATTCATTGAGGGTAGGGATAATAACGGAGATATAGGGGCTTCGACCGTTCTCTTCCGGCCATACACGATTCAAATCTTCAACTGTGTCCACATCCGTGAGAGGATCGAGCAAGTGGACTTTCAGATCTTGACCTCTCGCTGAGGTCATTGTTTGTTGAAGAACTTTCTCCGTGCCCCAGTCAATTCCTTGAAAAACATCTCCAGGATTTTTCATTCCTATGAGCCAGTATCCCCCGTCAGTGCTTGGTCCCAATACCAGGTCGTATTCAAGAAGGGCTTCCATGGTATTTTTCAAATGATTGCCGGTAACCCCGGGAATGTCTGTTCCCAGGAGAATCACATGCCTGCATCCCCTTTGAAACGCTTCAATAAAGGCTGTATTCATGCGTTCCCCAAGGTCGCCATGACCCTGGTGTGAAAGAATGGTCCTTGTTTTGAGCCATCGTTGAATCTTGCGCTTGCTGCCGCCGTCAAAACGAATTTCCATATCGATATGGTATTGCTCCGCAAAGCGACTCACCGTGTCGAATGTTTTTTCAGTGAGCCGACGATGAAGATCTGCTGCTCCCACAGGACCAAACGTCGGGATGAGGCGGGTCTTTGTCCGGCCGGGCACAGGATATCGGCTGAAAATGATCACCCGATCTTGAGAGAGGGATTTTCTGGAAGGTAGCATTTATTTGTATTATGTTATAGGTTTCAGGTGGCAGGAAGCAGAAGATCTGAAACCTGAACACTGACACCTGAAACCGAATTTTATCATGTACTACTCAGGCGTGAAAGCGAGAAATGTCTTCATCTTTTCGCCTTCTCCCCTGTGAAGAAAGGCAACGGTCAGGGGGGTCCCCACTTTTATAGTTTCCGGTTTTTTTGTGTCCACACCTTCAATACGTGCATCAACCTTTGTACCTTCTTCCAGCCCGACCACTCCCACGCAATACGGATTATTTCTGTCGAAACCTTCATCTATCATGAATTGAGGTCCCACATGAATACATGTAAAAGCCAGCAATTTGCCCTTTCCACTCATCTCGATCCACTCCATGTCGGACTCAGCGCTGTAACATTCCGTACATATGGAGCGGGGAGGTGTGTAAACAGCCCCGCATTTCTTGCATTTGGAGCCCATAAGCTTCTCTTCGTTTAAATACTGATTGAATGATATATCACTCAAAGGTCTCTCTTCCACAACCTTACCTCCTCTCCAGAATAGTGAACGTGCATGTACCGCCCGTGCCCCCCAGATTGTGGGCAGCACCTATCCTCAAATCCTTTATGGGAACCTGTCTCTCGCCTGCCTGGCCCCTCAACTGCTTCCATACCTCAAAGAGTTGGGACACGCCCGTAGCTCCCACAGGGTGTCCTTTGCATTTCAGTCCCCCCGATGTATTGATAGGTTTCTTGCCGTCAAGTTTTGTCAGGCCCTCTTCAACGGCTTTGTATCCTTCTCCTTCGTTG
>JAXHSZ010000194.1:0-4620 GCA_034190725.1 Thermodesulfobacteriota bacterium | reverse complement strand
CGCTCCTCGAGACTCAGAGTATACGCGGCACCCTGAAGTAGCCTTTCTCTCTCCATGACGCGTTGGAGAGAGCTTCCTCCTGGGATATGCAGGGAAGCGTGCGAGATCTGACGACCCTTCCTTTTTCACGTTCGTTTTTGGGGTGACTATCTCAGCCTTTTCAACATTTGCCGCATAATTACACACTTCGCAGCTTACAATTGCATCCTCCCCAGAGTCCGCAAGGACCATAAACTCATGGGAAAAACTTCCTCCGATAGTCCCGGTATCAGCCTCCACTGCACGAAACTCCAGTCCACATCTCTGAAAGATACGGGTATACGCCTCAAACATCCTATTATAGCTCTCTTCTGCGCCCCTCTCATCGGCATCAAAGCTGTAGCCGTCTTTCATTGTGAACTCCCTGCCCCGCATCAATCCGAACCTTGGACGAATCTCATCACGAAATTTGGTTTGGATCTGATACAGGTTCAAGGGAAGTTGCCGATATGATCGTACCTCTCTTCGAATCAGATCGGTGATCACCTCTTCATGAGTGGGACCGAGACAGAAGTTACGACCATTCCTGTCTTTGAACCGCAGAAGCTCTTTTCCGTATTGGTTCCATCGTCCAGTCTCCTCCCATATGTCCGAAGGTTGAACACCTGGAAGGGTTACCTCTTGAGCCCCTGCCCTGTTCATCTCTTTCCGTATAATCTGTTCAACCTTATTCAATACCCTTCTGGCAAGTGGGAGATATGAGTAAATACCTGCTGCCAGTTTTCGAATCATTCCTGCCCTGAGCATCAATTTATGGCTTATCACTTCAGCCTCTGCCGGATCTTCCTTTAACGTTGGAAGCAACATCTTAGAATAACGCATAATCCCTTCCTGAATTATCATTCATTCACTTACTCTCAATCCCTAAAGATTTTCAGCCATCATTTCCACTTCTTCTATAAATACATCGGCAAGTTCTTTCTCTTTTATCTTTCTCATCGCCTTCCCCTTCTTAAACAACAGACCGGTACCCCTCCCTCCGGCAATGCCGATATCCGCCTCTTTGGCTTCACCGGGACCGTTCACCACACACCCCATAATCGCAACATCTATTGGGTGAGTGATATGAGCCAACCTCGCTTCTATCTCGTTGGCCAGATGAATCAGATCGATCTCACATCTGCCGCAGGTCGGGCATGATATGATGTTCACACCTCTCTCCCTGAGTTTCAACGCTTTCAGAATCTCATATCCGGCCCGAACTTCATCAATGGGATCGGCTGTCAACGAAACACGAAGAGTATCTCCTATCCCTTCATTGAGGAGTATCCCTATACCTACGGATGACTTTATGGCGCCTGCAAATGAGGTTCCTGCTTCGGTAATTCCCAGGTGGAGCGGATAATCCACCTTTTCCGATATCAATCTGTACGCTTCTATGGTATCGGGGACATTTGACGCCTTTAAGGAAATCTTTGTATCATAGAACTCCAGTGCTTCAAGTATCTTAATATGGTTGAGGGCGCTTTCCACCATGGCTTCTGGAGTTGGGCGACCATACTTTGAAAGAAGCTCCTTCTCAATGGAACCGGAATTGACCCCGATTCGTATGGGCAATTGCCTTTCTCTGACAGCCTCCACAACGGACCTGACTTTTGCCTTTCCACCGATATTTCCCGGATTGATCCTCAGACCGTCCACACCCCCCTTTACAGCCCTCAATGCCAATCTGTAGTCAAAATGGATGTCAGCCACAAGCGGAATGGTAATATCTCTCTTGATCTCACCCAACTTCTCTGCTGCTTCCATATCGGGAACGGCAACCCGCACAAGATCGCATCCCACCGATTCCAACCGACGGATCTGGGCGATTGTGGATTGAGGATCTCTCGTGTCCGTATTGGTCATGGACTGAACGGAGATTACAGCACCCCCCCCGACCTTGACTGTACCCACGGATATTTGTCTTGTAACTCTCCTTTTCATAGCCGTTCTGCAACTGAAACATAACCTGTTGTCATTCCGCAAGTCCTCTGAAAAACATCAAAAATATAGCATTCCGCATGAAGTGAAGTCAAGGGGAAAAGGGAATGCTGAGCTTTATTGGACACAATGCTCAAACTAAAAAAAGTGGATGATTCCTCTCCACAAATAACAACCCTACCCTACTGAGTTCTTGTGTGTCTATATGGAGGATTTTCTCGAAATGCGTCTTTGAAGAGAATACTGGCATTCGGTGAGTAATGGATTCACCTTTTGTCCTAAAATACAACTTGACTGCTTGTCATAGAATTTCTATACTTCAGATATTCAAAAGAAGATGGTCTTATTCGTACGAAAATTCAAAAATAGGGATAGAGTTAGGGACTGTGTCTTGCCAAGAGCATAATGGAAGGCACACAGAATAACATTCTGGATGAAAAGATATCCACCACCAATTCCTATTCCAGAAATAACAAAATTCAGCTTTTATGGTGATGCAATATAATTTCATTCAAAATAAGGAAAAGAGGATTTTCTGCCCTTATTATTACAGAATAGAGAATTGTGACATCATTGTTGCCGCAGATCATATCTATTTGATATTTTTATGTAATATGATTTTGTCTCGATATTCATATGTGTTGGGTGTTTGCAAAAATGTAGAGTCTATATAATAAATAATGTTCTGTGTCATAATTGAGGAAAGAGAATGTTTGAAGAGTTGGAGAGGATTAACGAACGGCCAGAACCGTTCCAGTTTTACACCGCAAGCGATCTATGGACAGATGAACATACATCAAAACAGATGCTCTCGTTCCACCTCAACGAGGCCATCGATGTTTCTTCACGAAACGCAGAATTCATCAATCGATCGGTAGAATGGATCGCATCTGAGTTCAACATCGGCAGTGACTCCAAAATAGCTGATTTTGGATGTGGTCCTGGATTATATGCAGCACGTTTGGCGAAACGCGGAGCGGATGTTACGGGCATTGATTTCTCAGGAAGGTCGATTGAGTACGCAAAGAAAGTTGCAGCCCGTGAGCAGTTGAACATCAGCTATGTGAAACAGAACTACCTGGAGTTTGAAACAGAAGACCGGTTCGATCTTGTGCTGATGATTATGTGCGATTTCTGCGTCCTTAGCCCAACACAAAGAAAAGGGCTTCTGAGCAAATTCCATAAGATTTTAAAGCCGAGCGGTTCAGTTCTTCTTGATGTTTATTCCTTATCGGCATTTAAACAACGGGAAGAGACCGCGACATATGAAGTGAACCAGCTCAACGGATTTTGGTCACAAAACAGGTACTATGGCTTTTTGAATACCTTCAAATATGATGAAGAAAAGGTTGTGCTAGACAAGTATACAATTATTGAGTTGGACCGCACCAGAAAGGTGTACAACTGGCTACAATATTTTGCACCCGAGGATATTGAGAGGGAGTTTATAGAGGCTGGCTTTTCCGTTAAGGGGCTTTATTCCGATGTCGGAGGAAACCCATATGATCGAAAATCGAGCGAATATGCAGTCATCGCTGATAGGGTATAGATAGGCACAGAACATCCGGCTGCAACGGATGGCGCACAAAGCCGCGCCACCCCTGAGCCGGGGCGTTGGCTCTCTTTTAAAACAGTGCTCGAAATGTTATAATTGCAAGATGCAGAAACGACTGTATATAGAAACGACCATAGTGAGCTATTACACCGCTCGACCAAGCCGTGATCTAATGATTGCAGGCCATCAAGAGGCCACTCGGGATCTTTGGCCTGAACTATTGACCAAGTATGAGACCTATATCTCGGCACTTATCTACGAAGAGGCCGGTAAAGGTGATTCTGATCAGGCCAAAATGCGACTGGAAGCCATTAAATCTTTTCCAATGTTGGACATTGACGATGAGGTTATAACTCTTGCTGAAAAAATAATTACAGGAGATGCATACCACCTAATTTTCCGGAGGATGCCTTACATGTTGCCATAGCAGAGGTGAACAATTCGATGTGGTTATCACATGGAATTTTGCCCATCTGAATAATCCATTCACCCGTCGGGCGATAAGACAAATTGTTGAAAATGAGGGCTACCTTTGCCCTGAGATCTGTTCACCTGATGAATTATTGGAGATTTAAAAATGAAAGACCCTATTGTTGAAGAAGTGCGTAAGCATCGCATGGAGCATACTCGGAAATTTGGAGGCGATTTATTTGCAATATGCGAAGATCTACGTTCTATCCAGACAACCTCTGGTCACAAGATCGTCCGTCTTGAATCTAGAAAACCAGAGTCAACAAATGCATCCAGCCGATGCAAAAAGACACGCATCTGATGCTTGCATTATCTCATAAAATAAAAAAATGGAAAAGGAACAGATCAGCACAATCACTTTTATCGTTATGACATTTGCCATAGCATTTTCACTTCATTACAAAATGAAGAGATTTCTTGTTCCACCCATCTTAGCTGCGCTTATCGCATCAATAGTATTTCAAATAGCTGGTTACTTTATCCTTGGATATTTGGATCCTTTTTTCATGATAACATTTGCAACATCCTTGGGGATATCGTTTATTATTTCATTTTTGGTTGGACTACCATTTGTCTATTTCAGAAGCAAAGGAAAAAATAAATAAGGCTTGAGACAACATCTGCTTTAAAAG
>JAXHSZ010000193.1:0-3758 GCA_034190725.1 Thermodesulfobacteriota bacterium | reverse complement strand
AAAGAGGAGATCTGTTGTGGCGATGATCAACAGGATGATACCGCCCGCTATTTTAAAGTCGGATATGGAAACGCCCAAGACCATGAAGACGAACTTTCCGATTGCAAGAAATCCCAGACTCACTGCGAAGGCAGTAATGATACTTTGTCTGACTATTTTTACCTTCTCCGGGTCTTCTATTCCCTCGGTTAATGAGAGAAATATGGGCAGAATGCCAATAACATCAATTGCCACAAATATGGGTATGAATGCCAATAGAAAATTTATCCAATTTTCGAATTGAAAGAGATCTGCCATGAAAACACCTGTCTGCTCATTTTCACTCCGGGATTTATACGGTCAACCCTGCAATCCTCCCATACCCATTCCAGCGTAAGGCGAAATTGACGAAGAGAAGACCCACCAATATTATTATGACAATGCGATCGCTAGCCGTATATTTTACTGTGAAATAGAAGGTCCTCTTCTTCACTGCACCAAATCCTTTGGATTCCAGGGCCATGGCCAGTTGATTCGTACTGCGAATGGTGATGAGAAACATGGGACCTAAAAGGGGTATGTGCTTTTTAAAACGAGTCAATATGTTCCCGGAACTCAGATTCAGTCCCCTTGATTTTTGGGCTTCGATGATAGCCGACCCTGTTCCTACAAAACTGGGAACCAGACGGAGTGCCGTGGAAAATGCAAAACTCACGGAGAAAGGCACTCCCAAGTGAACAAGACCTAAAAATACATCTTCATTTTTTGTGGTGGAAAGAAAGACTATGCCTGCAACGATCATGCTGTTGATCTTTAGGGCCGTGGAAATACCAAACAGCAATGATTCATGGCTTATCATCCCAATGAGATGGGTCTCTCCCTTGGCAAAGAGAGACCATACAACAACGGAAAACAGTCCTACAATGACAAGTAACCACCAAATCCTTTTCAGGTTATTGAGTGATCTTCCGACTGAGCCGTGAATCACTATGAGAAGAGTTATGGTCAGTGTGTATAGTGGGTGTTGGTGGATGACAGTCAGGGCAAAGCTTCCCAGAAGAATAAATATCTTGGTCCGCGGATCAAGCCTATGGATGATTGTGTCTTTATCCAGATAAAGATAGACGTTCACATCTCTCTTCCCTTTTCCATACAGTTCTTAAACTCTTCTATTGACAGGGTTGTATAGCCGAGACTGTTGCCCAAACTCACTATGGCAGGTGGCTTCAGGAAGAGGGCTTTTAACTCTTCTTCCTTTGAAAAGACCTCCCTTGTGGGACCATCCAGAACAATCCTTCCCCCTCCCATCACGACAACCCTATGGGCATATTCCGCTACGACCCACATGGTGTGAGTCACTATAATAATGGTGTGTCCGGCTGCATTCAGTTTCTTCACCAGCTCCATCATGCCTCTCAGCTCTTTATAATCGAGGCCTGTTGTGGGCTCATCCAAAACAATGACCTTTGGTTTGGACGCCAGAACAGAAGCCACTGCGACCCTTTGGCGTTGTCCTTTCGTCAAAACAAATGGGTCTTCGTCCCTGAAGTCCTGTAATCCAACCGCTTCTAGAGCTTCTTCGACTCTATAATTCACCTCATGTTCGGATAATCCATGGAGTTTTGGACCAAAGGCCACTTCATCGGCTATCCTTTCGGCGAATATTTGATGATCGGGATTCTGGAACACGTATCCTACGATCCGACTGAGAGCACAGGTGTCCTTGTCCTGTGTGTTTTTATCTTCCACATACACAGATCCGGTAGTGGGGAGAAGGAGTCCATTGAAATGCTTAACCAGGGTTGTCTTGCCGCTTCCATTCTGGCCTACGATGGCCAGAAACTCACCTTCACTGATTATGAGATCGACATCCTGTATGGCTGGTGTCCTTCCATCATACCAATGACTGAGATTTTTTGCCTGAATTATGTTCTTTCCCCATTTCACCCTCTGTTCGCTGTCTTTTTTGGAAAAGTTATTATACGTATCTTCTGATATGGACCATCCTTTCTCTTCAAAGAGCTTTTTTGCCTCTCCTGGTGTAAGGGGAAGGGTCGATGATCCCAAATCAAAGAACAATTCCGTCACCTGCACGGGCATGATTCCAAGATTCCTGAGGAGGGATACATTTCTCAGTACTTGATGGGTAGAAGCGATTGTAAGGATTTTACCCTTTTCCATCAACACAATACGATCAGAATCAATGATTTCCTCAGTCTCATGCTCTACAATGATAATGGTCTTTATATTCAGACTATTCAGTTCTCTGGTGACGGCAAATATCTCTTTCCTGCCTATGGGGTCTAAATCTGTTGTCGGCTCATCCATACAGAGGATTTGAGGATTGAGAGAGAGCACTGAAGCTATTGCTAATCTCTGTTTTTGACCACCGGATAGAGTTGCCGGTTGTCTCTGTTCAAATCCGTTGAGTCTGACAAATTTCAATGATTCATTCACCCTGTTTTTGATCTCTTCACGGGGCAGACCAATGTTCTCAGGACCGAAGGCCACCTCCAGTTCAACATTTGTAGAAAAGAGTTGAGTCTCAAAATCTTGAAAAATCAATCCAAGAACAGGAGCCAGTTTCTTGGTTTTGTGTATTTGGGTATTTAAACCATTTATTGTTACACTTCCATTGAATTCGCCTTTTATCAAATGTGGGATTAACCCATTCAGTGTATGACAGAGAGTGGATTTCCCAGCTCCAGTCGGCCCCATGATTACAACCACTTCCCCGGATTCAAACTCCAGGTTGATATCATCCAGAGCCTTTACTTTACCGTTTTTATAGCAAAAATTGACCCCCTTTAATGAAATAAGTCCCATCGGTATTTGCCCGTTCTGAACGGATTCAATGCCCTTCCATAAGAGAGGTCTTTTTTTTGCCGATAATGTCTATCAGTTCAATATACGATTGTTCAAATGCTTTCACACCTTCATCCAGCAGTTCCTGATATATGGATTCCAGATCGACACCTGCATTAATGATCTCTGCAATCACCTTATGAGAATCTTCCATATACTTTTCTAATGTGGGTTGAACGATACCGTGATCACGGAAAGCATCAATTGTCTTTGGCGGAAGAGTATTTACCGTGTGGGGACCGATAAGAGAATCAACATATTTTACATCACTGTAGGATGAGTCCTTGGTACCTGTGCTTGCCCAGAGCGGCCTTTGAATCTTTGCCCCTTGCTCCTGAAGTTTTTTAAAAAGAGGTCCTTGGAACAACTCTTTAAACGTTCCGTAAGTTACTTTTGCAACTTCGATGGCCGTTCTCCCTCTCAGTTTTTTAAGAGCTTCCTTTGTCTTGTCGTCGTTGGATTCTTCCATAAGAGAATCAAACTTTTGGTCCGCCTTTGTGTCGATCCTGCTTATGAAAAAGCTTGCAACTGAGTTCACTTGAGAAATATCCTTGCCCTGTTTCGTCCTTTCTTCGAGACCTCTAATGTACGCCAGAGCGACTTTTTCATATTGTTTTGGAGAAAAGAGGAGTGTTATGTTAATATTAAATCCCTCTGTGATGAGCTTTTGAACAACCGGAATCCCTTCTGGTGTCCCCGGAACCTTCACCATGAGGTTAGGAAAATCGATCTCTTTGAAAAGTCTCTTAGACTCTTCAATGCTTTTTTCCGTCTTATATGCGATTTGGGGGTTCAACTCTATTGAAACAAACCCATCATTCCCACCGGTTCATGAGAAATAATTCCAAATCTTTCGTCCTGTGGAAATGAGCGTGTTTGATCGTAAATCAAGGACGCTAGATCAATTGATTTTT
>JAXHSZ010000192.1:0-10292 GCA_034190725.1 Thermodesulfobacteriota bacterium | reverse complement strand
AGGGTGTACATGATCTAGAAACGCTTCATAGGTTGCTTCGAATTCCTGAGGTTTTATGCCGAAGATGCGATAGACTTCATCTGACCAGCAAAGATCATTGTTGACGATGTCCCAGTCCCAATTCCCCAAATGGGCGATGCGTTGTGCTTCAGCCAGCCTGGCCTCGCTTCTTCGTAACCTCCTCTCGGTTCGAATATGCTCAATGATCTCCTTTTTAAGACGATCGTTGGACTCTGAAAGTTGGGCAGTACGTTTTTCTACCCGTTGTTCCAATTCATAGTGAGCCAGTTGCAATTCCCTTTCCACTTGTACACGCTCTTTAATATCTCGAGTGATGCCTAAAAGGACCATAGTCTCCCCCTCGGAGTCTTGCAGAAAAGTCATTCTGGTATCTGTAAAAATACAAGAGCCATTCTTATGTTTCAATTCCAATTCTACCTTTATGGAACGAAAAGAATCCTTTCCCTGTATCTTGCCTTTTGTCATTTCTTCTTCGAAAATTTTTCTGGCCAATGAATACGAAGCGGGAGATAACACCTCTTCTATTGCCTGGAGTGTAATCTCTTCCACATCATATCCTAATAGATGTTTTATTGAAGGACTCACGTATGTGATCAGCCGGTTCGCATTAATGGTCCATATTATATCAGTAACGTTGTCCGCAAGAAGACGATACAATCTTTCGCTCATCCGTAATGCATCTTCAGCTTGCTTTTGCTCAGTAACGTCATTCACTACCCCCAATGATCGAATGGGTTTTCCCTCTGAATCCCTTTCAGCAATTGCGGAAAGCAAAGTGTCCATAACCATTCCATTCCTTTTCACAAAATGACACGGAATGTTCTCAACTGAACCGTTCTCAAAGGACTCCGGAAGCATGATTCGTCGGACGAAGTCGCCTGACTCTTCCGTCATAAAATCCGTGAGGTGCTGTTGGATCACTTCATTACGTTGATATCCCATAATCTTAAGCCAATAGTCACTGACCTCTATTAATCGGCCATTGCGATCGATGGAGTGCATCATGGCAGGTGTATTTCTATAGAGGGTCTGGTAGCGTTCCTCGCTTTGTTGTAGGGCTTTATCGATCTGTTTGTGTTGTGAAACTTCATTTCCAAGTGCTTTTAGCCCATGTTCCAATATCTCATATGGCTGTTTTTTCGCCATCAGAAAAACCTCCAGACGCTATGAGTTTTGTGATCAATGACAGTCCTTCTAAAAATACTAATATTGAATTGCACCATTGTCCAGAGGAAAATGAGGGGCGACAATGAAATTGTTATTTTTTTTGAATATCTCAATGATATTAATGTGTTGGGGGATTGTAATCAGATCTGTTTTAATTTCATTTGTTTGTCAATATTGGAAACCATTTCAAAGGTATGATAGGCATTGAGCAGGAAGTATAAAAATAACTCGGGTAAAGACTTGAGAGTATTTGATAATGATTTTATTGATGGGAGGTAAATAATACGATTATCTAATTTTAGGTACTTCAGCTCATTATTGGCACTTTAAACTTAATTTGTAATCGCATTTACAAATCGCTCAACTGAGGTAATAGTCATTTCAAGACACTGCAAAAGGGATACCCTGCCTCACGGCATTACGCTGGATGCTGAACTTCATTTGATTCTGGATGAACTCATTGCCCCTTATTACAAAAGGAAAGTAAACAAGGAGTGAGCTCTTCGATTTTATGTCCATTTCAGGAAGAAGAGGAAAAATTTTTTTCTTGGGTATTGAGATATTTGCCAGTATAATTTTCACACTCTCCAGGGCCTCACTTAATGGAATGGTAACAGGACAAAGAGTGGATCCGTCAAGGGTACCTCTTGTTTCTTCAGAAGGCTGAAACAAAGTCATCTGTTTGGTGAGTCGTAAGAAAAGTTTTGGATTCGTTGTAAAGGCAGGGGACCAGAAATAGAGTTTTTCCTCCTCCCATTCTTTCTGTATCGCCTTTGGCAGATTGGCTAACCTGATCAAGTCGGCATAAGAACAGGCATCCAATCCGTTGACCATTACATCCATCCTCCAGAATGGGATGTACACAACATTTTTCTCTTTGCTGGGGACAATTGAGAAAGGCAATCTCTTAAAGCCTTGTTCAGTGACCTGCCAGGAAGAATCACAGTGTTTACAAAACAAAATAACGCTGTCTCTTTCTCCTTCCAGGTCCCAACCACAGTGTGGACACATGGCAGAAATAAAGTTAATTTTCCAGTTTTGACAATTGTCTGTGGATTGAAGTCCTTCTACAATCATATCAGTGCTTTTCGTAATAGGTCGATCAAGGATGGCATCGTAGATCTCGCTGCCTTTCATGTATACAGGGGCATATATCATGCTTGTTACATCGCCTATGAATGCCCTGTGGAAAGTGCTCTTAGAAGATTTTTTACTGTCTCTTGAGTGTGATATTCGCTCAATCTTTGAAACAGGCAAACCGGTATTCGCCAGTCTCCCTAAGGCTTCCCTGGAATTACATGTCTGCTCCACTTGAGAAACGACCTCACTCATTAAAATCTGGGGACTCAGAAAACTCCCTTTCATCCCTCTTACGGCAAACTTCAATTTCTGGGTTTGGATTCTGAGGCCGAGTGTGTCGGGCATGAAATTGTTTTTCGAAGCAAGAAGACTCGTATCGAGGAATTTTTTTTTCACCTGATATGGCTCTAAAGAAAAGAACATCCCTTTGAATCGCCAATAGGGGACAAAGACAGTCTCTTCCAAGGGTTGACTGGAGGGTGACAGATAGTACCTGAAGTAATCTCCATACGTGAAATAGAGCCTTGCCCGACAAAAATCACATACCAAGAGTCGATCCGTCTCCTCCAGGGTTACCGGACCGGCACATTGGGGGCAATTGTGTTCAATCAGTAAAGACCTCATGTTAGAGTTTGTCTCCACACTGATTACAATAGACGGATTCTTTCAGGTTTTCCTCTCCACACTTTGTGCATTTTTTCGAAAGAGGACCCTGGCTTGTCTCTGTGCCGCACTGGGAACAGAACTTTGCATGGGGAGGGAGGTTTTTCCCGCATTGAGAGCATTGTTGGAACACCAGGAGCTGATGCCCGCAAAAAGCACAGAACCGGGCATCTTTCGGGATAGGATTTTTACAGTCAGGGCATTTCATCTTTTCCTGGATCATTTGGGAACTCGAGCCTTTGAGTAAATCACCAAACATAGCGGGCATCATAAAACCAAGCCCCATTCCCACTCCTGCTCCTGCCTCACCCTGTTGCTCGGACACCTTCTCAACGGCCATAGCAGCCTTCATCTTTAAAAGGCGGTTCAGATCGTCAAAGACCCCGAGCCGACTCTTGTCGTCTATGGCCTGCTGGACCTCAGGTGGAGGAGTGATGGCACTGATATACAAGTGGGTTAGCCCCAGTCCGTAATGGCTGAAGTCCTCTTCAAGGCGTTTCATGAGCCCGTCTGAGAGCTCGTCATAACGCCCCGGGAGGTTCACCAGCGTGTCAAGGTTCTCGGCAAGATGATCATTAAAGCGCGAAATAATAACACGGCTCAAAAACTCATCCACATCCTCTGTGGTAAAGATTCCCTGTGTACCCACAAGATTGTTTATGAATAATATGGGTTGAAGTACTCTGATGTTGAAAATTCCAAAAGCTCTCAGACGGATAAGGCCCAACTCCGAATCCTTAAAGACCACAGGATTTTTTGTCCCCCACTTCAGGTTTGTGAAGACTTTTGTATTGACAAAGTATACTTCCGCTCTGAGAGGGCTGCTGAGCCCCCATGGGATACTGAGTATCTTGTTCAAGATCGGAATATTACCGGTGGTAAGGGTATGACGACCGGGACCAAATGCATCGTATGCCTTTCCGTGATAGAAGAATACCCCGGCCTGACTCTCTCTCACAATGAGCTGAGCCCCGTATTTTATTTCTCCGGACCCCTCTTCCGGTATCCTGTGGACAAGTTCCTCTCCTGTCTGGTCAAACCATTCTATAAGTTCCAGGAAGATGATATTATTGGTTCCCATTGCTCTTACTCCTCTTGGTATTGTCTGATACGGGATGTCTCTGTTTAAAGGTAAAGAATAGATTCATGGAAGAACACTATTTGTGGTGTAATTTGATGTATGGAAATCTATAGCAGTTGTATGTGTTACAATCACACGTGTGTAGAGACAGTTGAATGACTGCAGCAATTCGTGAACAATCGTATGTTGTATCGGATGAAATGAGTAAAAACTTGAGGCATGGCAATTCAAAGGAGGGAAACTACTCTGGTATGTGTTAACGGTTACCAGTTAACGGTTTTTCAATAAAATGAATTCAATTATTAATATAACCTATGTTGAGCGATTCTTTAAGCTCGATCGGATACGAGCTCTAGCCAGATCGAGATCTGATTACCGTTGAAACGACCATTTTTAAAAAGCTCCTAAAAACTCAGTAGCCGTTCTTGGGGTCGAGATTCACTGGTTTCAGGTGTCTGGTTTCAGGTTCATGAAGGAACGCAGTGACAACTCAAAGCTATATGTATAGAGAGGACTTAAAGGTCGAAAACTATTATGCTTGAGTGAAGAGTGTATTTCCAGTCTTTCTCTCTTCCGATATCTGAAACCTGACACCTGAAACCAAGATTTGAGTGTTCGTTATGCTACATCCTCACCACACATGAGTATCAGTGATAAAGCCTGTGAACGTTTATAAAAAAGTCGCACTGTGACAGGATGTTCCGATCACAGCCCCAAATACCGCCCCACAACAATCTTCATAATCTCAGTTGTGCCGCCGAGGATGGGCATGGCCCTGAGATTACGATACCTTCTTGCAACGGTATATTCTTCCATGAATCCGTAACCTCCATGGAGTTGAAGGCAATGGTAGGCAACCCTATTGGCCATTTCCGATATCCACCACTTGGCCATTGATACATTTCGTATAATATCCTTGCCATCTATATAGTCAGCCATAAGGGAGTCCAGAAAGGTTCTGCCCAACTCCACTTCAGTTGCCATCTCCACTATTTTGAAAGTGTTGTGCTGGAATTTGCTGATCGGTTTACCAAAGGCAGTTCGGCTTTTACAGTATTCAATGGTCTCCTCAAGCATGGCCTCCACGTCCGCCTGCACACCAATGGTTATGATGAGCCTTTCATATTCCAGGTTCTTCATCATATAGGCAAATGCCATTCCCTCCTCGCCCAATAGATTTGATTCAGGGATACGACAGTCTTCAAAGATCAACTCGCCTGTATCCTGACCTCTCAAACCGAGTTTATCCAGCTTCTTATCATGCTTAAAACCGGGAATCCCGTCTTCCACCAGGAGAATACTGATTCCTGCATGAGGCGGATCAGCCTTTTGATTCGTTTTGCAGGCCACTACCGCCAGATCGCAGTTCACGCCGTTGGATATGAATATCTTTTGACCGTTGAGAATATAGGAATCACCGTCTTTCACGGCGGTACTGCGAATTGCGGCAAGGTCGGAACCGGCATTGGGCTCTGTCATGGCAATAGCGGTAATGCAATGACCAGATGTACATCCAGGCATCCATTTATCTTTTTGTTCCTCATTGCCGAAATCACTGATATAATGGGCCACCACATCATGGGCGCCCACTCCCAGGCAACTGACTCCCGCCTTTGCCAGTTCCTCAGTGGTGATAACAGAATACTGGAACCCTGCATTAAAACCGCCGTACTTCTCATCCGCCCATGGACAAAGAAAACCTTGTTTACCACATTTGTACCAGATCTCTTTGGGCACTATTCCTTGCTCTTCCCACTCTTCAACATGCGGTACCACTTCCTTTTCCAGAAATTTTCTGAATGCGTCGCGAAAAATCCTGTGCTCTTCCTGATAAAGATCCTTTGCCATATCATTTTTCTCCTTTAGGTTCACATTATAAAAGAGAATCCACAACCCTTTCCAGATGTGTCACAGTGTTACATTCTCTTGCCAGATGGCAGTATGGAAGGTACTTTTTCATCTCAGAATCTCCCACACCCCAGAATGATCGGGGTTCGGAGTTTAACCAGACGAGTCTCTTGCTCCTTTCCTGAATTGATTTGAGAATCCCGGTCTCAGGATCACCGAAGTTATTTCGTGCATCTCCCAGGATAAGCACTGATGTCTTGTTGGTAATGAGATGAAACCAGTCTTCTTTTAAATCACGAAATGCCTGCCCGTAATCCGTCCGACCGAGTACAATCCCAAGCCCCACACCACTCTTCAGTTTTACCAAAGCCTCTTCAACAGGGTATTCATTAAAAACATGAGTCACCTCTATGAGATTTGAGCAAAAGATAAACGTCCTTATCCTGGCCAGAGCCTTATTGAGACTGTACAAAAACAACAAAAGAAACCTTGCCACAGCCTCTACCGAACGACTGACATCGCAAATTGCAATGATATCAGGGCGATCTACCTTTTTCTTCTTCCATTGAATATCAAAGAGGAGACCTTGATACGTGATATTGTTCCTGAGGGTTTTTCTGAAGTCAAGCTGTCCTCTTTTATACTTCTTCCGTCTTCTTGAATGGATATCATTAAGACGTTTCACCATCTTCTGGATAATGTTGTGCATACGGTGAAAGTCCCGCTGCTCAAGGTTGGAGAGTTTCACATTTTTCAGATAGTCTTCCAACAATTTCTCCGTCACCGAAGGAGAATAGAGAGAGAACTGTTTTTCTACGAAATCTTTTACGTTTTCAAAGAGATAGTCCAAGCCCTCTTCCAATTTCAGGGCTATCTTTCTGGAAGAGGGTGTATCCTCTTTGTAAAGTCTCCTCATGTCTTGTCTCAGTTCTGCAATCCCCATATGACGGAGAATTCGATGGATATACAGTCCCTTTTGCGTGAAGAACTGTATTCCTGTGATATTCACTTCTTGAGCCGCTTCTCTCATGGAAGCTGCAAGCCCGCCGGTGTCGCCGGAGAGGATCATCTGAGAAAGAGAGGAATCCACTTCGCTTATCTCTGTCTCCATGGGTTCGGAAGAGTCTTCTCCCTCTTCTGAAAATGCATCAAATGAAAAGAAATTTTCAAAACACTCCTCAAATATTTCCTTTTCAAACAGTGACTTAGCAAGGACAGCTGCCAGGGAGTCTTTTAATACTTCCCTGTCGTAATACCCGGTAAGCTTCACTGTATCCATAGCATCAATGCTCTCAGGTATAGATATTCTTATTCCGGAACTGCGAAGTGCTAAAATGAAATCACTCAGAATTTGATCCATCTTCTTTAGACTGCTGCCTCCTTTATGGCAAGCTTGGTCATATCATAGAGGTTTTCTTCAGCTACCTTGATATCCTCTTCAAATTTCAAAAGCACATGGAGTGTCTCGCTGATCAGATCCGAACTCAGTCTGTCAGCATGGAGTAGGAGCAATACCCTGGCCCAATCAACGGTCTCGCTGATGGAAGGAACCTTCTTTAAATCAAGTTCTCTTAACTGCTGAACAAATGAAACCAATTGAACTTTTAGGATTTCGGAAATACTCGGAACCCGAATCTGAATGATCTCCCTCTCAAGTTTCGGATCAGGGAGGGGAATAAAGAGATGCAAGCACCTCCGTTTCAGTGCTTCACTCAGTTCTCTGGTATTGTTACTGGTCAGAAAGACAAACGGTATGACTTCCGCTTCAATGGTACCGATCTCTGGGATAGATACTTGAAAATCTGAAAGAATCTCAAGTAAAAAGGCCTCGAATTCATGATCGGACTTATCGATCTCATCCACCAGGAGGACAGCCCCCTCTTTCTCGTGGAGAGCTTTCAATAGTGGCCTTGGTTCCAGAAAAGATTCGGAAAAGAATATATCGTTATATTGATGCAGCTTATCAATAGATTCCGACAGGCCGTCCGCCCCCTTTACCACGTCGTTGAGTTTGTCCTTCAGCATCTGCGTATAGAGTAACTGCTTTCCGTATTTCCATTCATAAAGGGCCTTGGATTCATCTAATCCTTCATAACACTGCATCCGGATTAAGGAGATGTCAAGGTATACTGCTGCTGTCTTGGCCAATTCGGTCTTCCCGACACCGGCCGGCCCTTCAACAAGTATCGGTTTTCCCAGGTGGTATGCAAGATACAGGGTAGTTGCAATCTTTCTGTTGCAGATGTACTGTGCATTCTTGAAACCCTGTTGGATCTCTTCAATTGAAGCAAATTTCATGTCACAAAGCGAATTCATCATCTTCCTTCCTCGACAGGAGCACCTCTCCCATCTTCTTCTGTTTGATCAGGGTCACATTCTTCCCCATATTCACACTGTGGGCAAAGTCATTGGTAATAGAATAGAGATGAGTATCTTTCTCGATTGCCGTCCTCTTGATGAGACTCTCATAGAGATCTTGAAACTGTTTTGTAAGGCTTCTGGATGATATCAAGAGAGAAGCAAGTTCAGGATGCTCATCAGGGCTATCCAGCATACTCGCTGCTTCATAGGCAACGATTCTCAGTGTATGGACAATGGATCGTAACTCTCCAAGATTTTTTTTCATCGCATCCGTAGACTCAACATGATTCTTCTCAATGAGTTTCAGAAGAAGTTCAAGTTGTCTTTCCATGCATCCGACTACAGGTCCCAGCATTAATATGTCTTCCTGTTCTCTGAAGGGTTTTACCATTTCTTCATATGCATATCCTTCTCTGCCAAGGATATTTGATCCGGGAACAGAGCAATGGGAAAGTACGATTCCACCATGGGGGGCAGGTCGAAAAAAATCCAGCTTCATCGGTTCAGTGAGAGAAAGTCCCTTTGTGTTTTTCGGCACAAGAAATGCGGTGAACCGCTTTCGGCCACCGTCGACCTCGGTGATTGCCACAACTAGAAAAAGATTGGCAATGGGACCATTGGTCAGGTAAGTTTTTTCCCCTTCCAGTACATGAAAATTACCGTTGTGATATCCTGAAGTCTCAAGATTCTTCGGCTGGGCACCCCTTCCCGGTTCCGAAACGGCTATGGAAAGAATGATCTCCCCGGCTGCTAAACTGCTCAAGTAGGTATCGCACTGCTCTTGATTCCCGAAACCCATGATCATGAAACGAGACAAGGCATTGTGAAGAAGCCAGGAAACAGCAATACCCATATTATGACCCCTCCGGGTGAGTGTTTCGCCGGCAACTCCGATTGAGAGACAATTCCCCCCGAGACCTCCATATTCCTCAGGGAGGCCCACACCCAGAAGTTTCTCTTCACCCATCTTCTTCCAGATGTCATGGGGAAACCCTTCCATGGATACGAGATCATCTCTTGGAGCAATATACTGCTCAGCGAAACTTGCCATTTTCTTTCGGAGACGGATGTGTTCCTTTTTCAATGCCGTTGCCATCTTGGTCCCACTTTAAGACATGATTGACCTGGATTGTATGTGACTTTGCCATGGAAAAGAAGCATGATTCATATTAACATAAAAGGAGTTCATACTTTCTTTGCACTCCGTTAGGTTTCAGGTGTCGGGAGCAAAAAAAGATCTGAAACCTGAACATTGACACCCGAAACCCAAAGATGGAAAAGTTACTCCTTTTCCACAACCGCCCGGTTGATGGTCGGAAGAGAAATTGGGACATTCTTTCTCCCTTCCTTTGAGGTTGTAGGGAGTCCTTCTATGGAGTCCACAACTTCCATACCTTCCACGACCTTGCCGAATACGCAGTATCCCCAGCCTCGGGGACTTTTGTTTTTATGATCCAAAAAACCATTGTCTACTGTATTTATAAAAAATTGCGATGTGGCTGAATGTGGACGATTTGTACGAGCCATGGCCACTGTCCCACGGTTGTTCTTCAGTCCGTTGTCAGCTTCATTGGAGATTGGCTCGTGGGTGGGTTTTCTTTGCATGTCCGCCGTTAATCCTCCCCCCTGAATCATAAAGCCTTTGATTACTCGATGGAAGACTGTACCGTTGTAAAATCCGTCACGGACATACCTGAGAAAGTTCTCCACGGTCTTTGGTGCTGCTTGGGGATCAAGCTCCAGAACGATGTTCCCAAGACTCGTCTCCAAATGTACCCTGGGATTTGAAACATCAGCTCGTGCAAACTGAATCATTACCATGAGAGTGACAATTAAAAAACTTATTATTACTTTCAAAATAAACCTCCTTTTCAATTGAGTTTGACAGTTCATCGTGTACAAGAAAAATTCAGATAAATTGTCATTACTCAAAATTTTTTTTAATAGAATATAAAAAGCTTGAAATGCCCAGATGGCCACTCAAAAATGGAACCATGAAATGATTTCCCATCAAGTATCCGGAAGGGTTTTCTGTTTCTGTCTCTCTATCCAGTGTTTTGTGGGGAGTTCA
>JAXHSZ010000191.1:0-3619 GCA_034190725.1 Thermodesulfobacteriota bacterium | reverse complement strand
TCCGTCCCTTGATGTGGCAACCGGCTGAAAGGACCCTGTTTCGCAAAAATTCCCTTTGGTAAGCTCAACACCGAGTATCTCGGCAAGCTCTACGGTCTCAGGTGTGATCTCCATTCCGACTGAGAGAACAACCATGTCAAATATTTCATTCATTACTTCGCCAGTCTCTGTAACATATCTCACTTGCAGGTCATCACTTTCAGGATCAGGTACGATAGTATGGACCCGGTTCCTCACAAAGCGAACACCGTGTTTGTCTTGTGCATCATTGTAATATTTCTCGAAATCCTTTCCGAAAGTACGTATATCCATGAAAAAAACAGTGCAGTCCAGATCGCTTCCCGCATGTTCTTTGGCGACCACAGCCTCCTTGATGGCATACATACAGCATACTGATGAGCAATACGGATTGTCACACTTGTTGATATCACGGGAACCCACACATTGCAGCCAGGCGATCTTTTTCGGTTCCTTGTGGTCTGAGAGTCGCACAAGATGACCCATAGTAGGTCCTGTGGCGGAAAGAATTCTTTCAAATTCTATGGAGGTCATTACATTGGGATGATGTGAATAGTCATAGTTTTCAAACCGTGTGGGATCAAAGGGCTGGAAACCTGGTGCCAGGATCAAAGAACCCACATTCACCGTTTTTGTCTCTTCCATTAAGGCATGAGTGTCCAAGGTGACCGCTTCAGCTTTACAGGTGGCTACACACTGAAAACATTCACAACACCCTCCGCAGTCCAGACATCTGCCGGCCTCTTCCTGGGCTGCTTTTTCATCAACCGACAGGTTCACTTCATCAAACCCAGACAGCCGCCGCTCCACAGGCAAAGTTGGTATCTTCATCCTTTCCGCGACCGGTATATCATCGGCTATGTCCACCCAGTGAGTCCCCATTTCCGGTTCTTCTTCCCATTCAGTGGGCAGTTCTTTGCCTTCCAGATAGTCGGCTATATATCCGGCAGCTCTCTTACCCGCTTCCACCGCCTCGATAACTGTTGCAGGGCCTGTGATGACATCGCCTCCGGCGAAGATTCCGGGAATACTTGTTTGCAGCGTCTCAGGGTTCACAACTAAAAGGTTCCATTTAGATACTTCAAGGTCGTGCCCTTTGCCAAGGAATTCAAAATCTGGTTCCTGTCCTATGGCGGGGATAATATGGTTTGTTTCTATGAAAAACTCAGAGCCTTCAATGGGAATCGGTTTTCGTCTTCCCGTTGTATCAGGTTCCGTAAGGCGGGTACGAATACACTCAATGCCCGTCACCTGTCCTCCCTCATTGGAGATATTTAAAGGTGCTGCCAGAAAATGGATCTTTATTCCTTCTTTTTCAGCTTCTTCTATCTCTTCCGGTTCTGCAAGCATCTCCGTCCGGGACCGTCGGTAGAGAATGTTGACTTCACTCGCTCCCAATCGAAGGGCTACTCTGGCACCGTCAAGGGCTGAATGGCCACCCCCTATAATCACCACCTTGCCGTCCAGTGTCTTTGTCTCACCCACATGCACACCCCGTAAAAAAGAGGTTACATCGGTGACGCCTTCGGATTCTTCTCCGGGGATGCCGAGTTTGAGGCCCTTCCATGCACCGATCGAGAGAAAGATCGCATCCGCACCATGTTCCTTAAGCTCCTCAAGGGTAAGATCTTTTCCAATAGCCATGTTCGTGTTGATCTCAACACCATATCGCTTGAGATTCTCAATCTCTGCATCCAACACAGACCTGGGAAGACGATGTTCCGGAATGCCGTATCGCATCATCCCACCCGCTTCAGGCATGGATTCATAGACAATCGGTTTGTAGCCCGCAAGCGCAAGAAAATATGAGGCTGTGAGTCCTGCAGGGCCTGAGCCTATAATTGCGATCCTTTTATTCTTTTGTTCAATTTGTGGCACAGGAATCTCACTGAGTTGAACATGATCTGCTGCCACTCGTTTGAGCTCCCTGATCGAAATTGCTTTATCCACTTCCAAACGGCGGCAGCTTTCTTCGCATTTATGAGGACATATGCGTCCAAGAACGCCTGGGAAAGGAAGATCCTGCATAATAATATCTATGGCTTCTTTGTATCTGCCTGTCTTTACCATAGCCACATAGCCCTGCACATTGAGGCCCGCAGGGCAGGCCATCCTGCATGGTGCGGTGTCAACTTTCTCCAGAGCGAAACTGCCGGGGATAGCTTGAGCGTACTGAATATAAATGGCCTTCCGTTTTCCCAATTTCATGTCGTACTCATTGGGCCTTTCAACCGGACAAACTATCGTGCAATCACCACATGCAGTGCATTTATCCGGGTCGATATAGCGAGGGATTCTGTTTACACTAACCTGAAAGTTCCCCGCTTCACCTTCAATCTTTTCAATTGTAGAACCTGTGAGGATCTCTATATTGATATGCCGGCCGACCTCGACCAGTTTGGGAGAGATAATTCACATGGCACAGTCGTTTGTGGGAAAAGTCTTGTCCAGTTGAGACATCACTCCTCCCACGGACTGAGATCTTTCGAGAAGATAGACGTAATATCCCGAGTTTGCTAAATCAAGAGCTGACTGCATTCCGGCTATCCCGCCGCCTACAACCATTACAGATCCAATTACATCCTTTGACATTGTTATTGTCTCCTGTTGAATTTGAGATTCTAATCAAGCCGAAAACAGGGTTGGCTGATCCATAAAAATTCTGAAAACACAAACTTATGCATTTTACACGTATCACAATCTATTGTCAATAGGCAATAAGAATTTAAGCATTAAATAATTCTAATAAATTGATTTTTGGTAATATTCTAGTGTTTTGGAATAGAAATCTATTGGTGAACTCCAACGGCAGCTATATTCTACTCGTGTATTACCTGAGTTCCTGAATGAGCCTTACGAGATCCGTTTTTGCAACCTGCGTTGAAGCAGAGTTTTGGTAAGAAGCGACTGTTTGCTTCTTAGACATAAGAATCCAGCAAGTATCGTCAAAAGACATACAAGGTTACAATCCAGTTCTATTAATATATAAAGCATGATTGGAGTTTATGGTTCAGAAAAAGCATACAAAGTAAATAAACGGCAAGCAGTGAATTTGGCAAGCTGCACAGATCGATAATTTCCTATAATTCATTAATACGAAAAACCTCCTGCCATACCAAATCACAGGAGGTTTTTTACAGAGTTATTGTATCAATGGAATTCCTTGCTATTCCACACTAGGTTTTCAAAAACGTCTTTACGATCTTTCTCCAATCTTTCCCTTCAAGCTCCTCAAAGATATCTTCTACAGAAGCACCACCATCCGCTGCGATATTCAAGTCGTCATGGGCCATGGAAAAAAGTCTTTCTCTCTCCTCATTTATGAAATTGTGGGCATCCTCACCATAATAGAGACTTTTCAGGTTCTTGCGGAGTTTTGTTGGCTCAACGATAAATAGCCATCCATCTTCGTAGGGAGACGTGTTGACCAATTCCGGATGGTCTGTGAGGTGATCATTTATGTGGGCAACGATCCCATCAATTGGGGAGAGAACCTGTGCTGATTCACCATTCCGTCTCACTCGAAAACTGACCTCACCCTGTTTTATCTCATGCCCAATGTTAGGAAGTTCAATTCTGCCAAGTTTTCCTACAAGTTTTT
>JAXHSZ010000190.1:0-11362 GCA_034190725.1 Thermodesulfobacteriota bacterium | reverse complement strand
TATTTTGCTCTTCTGATGACAGTTACATTCCGGCATATCAGGGGGACATGTACACGGCTTTGCGAGTGATCTAAAGGATTGTTTGACAATCCTATCCTCCAATGAATGGAATGATATGATACAAAATCTTCCTCCCTTTTTCAGAAAATCAATGCCTTCACGAATGGCAATCTCAAGGTTTGTTAATTCATCATTGACGGCTATGCGAATAGCCTGAAAAGTCTTGGTTGCGGGATGAACTCTTTTAGGATGGAACCGAGATGGAATAGCAGTTGTAACGATGTTCGCAAGCTGTGTAGTTGTAGTTATTGGTATGGTTCTTCTGTGATCAACAATGGATCCAGCGATCCTCTTTGCAAAGCGCTCCTCACCATATTTTAACAATATCTGTTCAAGTTCCGTTAAAGAAAGACCGTTTATCAAATCAAATGCCTTGAGCACAGAGCCCCTATCCATGCGCATATCGATCGGCCCTTTAATCCTGAAGCTAAAACCTCTCTCTTTATCCCCCAGTTGAATTGAAGAAACTCCAAGATCCAGCAGTATTCCATCAACCTGATCTACTGCCAGATCCTTTAAAATGCTTCCAATGTTTTTAAAGTTATCACATACAGTAGTTACTCTATCCTGAAAATTCTCCAATGTTTTTCTGGCAATGGCTATGGCATCTTTATCCCAGTCAATTCCTATCAGCTTTCCGTTTGGTGAACTCCATCGCAAAATCTCCAATGAGTGGCCCCCGCTGCCCAATGTTCCATCCACATACACTCCATTGGGACGGCAGTTCAAAAATGACACCACTTCTTCTGTCATTACTGAAAGGTGCTCAATCTCTCCCTTCTTTTCCAAAGCCCTCTACCGCATTCTCTACGGAATCATAGCTTTTAAATTGGTCAAAGGCGCCTGCTATGATAAAGATGTTCCTTAAATAATCATTTACGCCTGCCAGCTTAATATCCCCATGATAATCTCTTACTCTAAAAAGCCTTTCCACAAGCATTTCAATCCCTGAATAATTAATATGTTCGGTCTTTTCCAAATTGAGTACAACCTTATATTTTCTCCGCTCTATCTGAGATGAAATAATGTTCTTGATTTCTTCCATCCTTTGAATATCGATATCATCATACCCATCAATCACAAGGATATCTTCCACATATCTTTGTGTCAACATGGTCCCCTCCCCATTCAAGATCTACAAACCCAATTCTGCGAGAGGATTACTGAGATCATCGAAGCTCTCTTGAACCTTAACAATCTCCTGTTCCCACATCTCTTTGCTCCAGATTTCAATCTTCTTTGTCAGACCGGCAAAGACGATATCTTTCTCTAATTTCGCATATTTTCTCAATCCTGACGGTATAAGTATCCTTCCCTGCTTGTCTATAGAGCATTCAGTTGCTCCCGATATGAAGAAACGCTGAAAAGATTTTACCTCCTTTTTCACCATAGAGAGGGAACTCACCTTATCCTCTATCACTCGCCATTCTTCATCGGGATAAGCAACAAGACAATCGTCGAAGTTTGTGATTATCAATTGATCATCATACTTGTCCTTTAAAACTTCTCTGAATCTTGCAGGGAGACTGACTCTACCTTTCAAATCTATAGTATGTTCATATCTCCCACGAAACATAAACATGGCTCCCCTTTAAACCCTTTATTACCTCTATTTACCACTTTATGCCACTCTATACATATTAAGTTTCTTTGTCAAGAATATAATTCCCTTTTTTTGTTCACTCTTCTATAAATTATTTGCGTTGATTCAATATATGGTGCTTGAATTGAGTGTACACCCACAAATTGTATTAAAAACGTAAAAAATTCTTGAAAAAAATTCTTCAGAGAGAGGATTTTGTATTGATGAATACACCTCATCCTCATCACAATTCATACATAATGGAAAAAACTTGACTCATTCCGGTCATTACGCTACTCTTTTAATATTCTCATAAGAAAAAAAGGAGTGATTGGCAGGTGACATATTTTACTGTGAAGAAGTCGAATCAAGTGATGTCAGGCACAAATGGCAGCGGCATCCCATAATGTTTTATGTTGATATCAGGTGAGTAGGAGCAATTCATGAATTGCCCCTACTTGTAATTTTTGGTTATTCAGTAAGAGAATTTCAGAATCACGAAAGGATCAATTCAATGGATCATATCAATGAGACAATATTCAAAGCGTATGATATCCGAGGGATCTACCCGGACGAGATCGATGAAGATACAGCATATAATATCGCCCAAGCATATGTGGAATTCGTAGATCCCAAAGAAGTGGTTCTGGGCAAGGATGTCCGTCTCTCATCTCCATCTCTCTGGCAAGCTGCAGCTTCAGGGGTAACCGATGCAGGTGTGAATGTAATAGACATCGGCACCATTTCCACTGACATGCTTTACTTTGCTGTGGCGAAATACGGTTATGGCGGGGGTATCACAGTCTCTGCGTCTCACAACCCTGTTCAGTATAATGGGATGAAGGTGGTGAGAGAAAAGGCCATCCCCATCTCTTCCGATACAGGCCTTCAGGAGATTCTGAAGATCGTCCTTCAATCTAGAACAATAAAGGCAAAGAAGAAAGGCCACATAACAAAAAGAGATATCAGAGATGCCTATCTGAAGCACGTTCGGTCATTCATAGATATCAATGCAATTCAACCATTAAAAGTGGTGGCCAATGCGAATTTCGGACTCGCCGGAGAGGTGGCACGGGAGTTGACGGTTGATATGCCCATTGAGATTATAGGGATAAATTTTACTCCTGACGGAAGTTTTCCCAAGGGTCGTCCAGATCCCCTCATACCCGAAAATCGTCAGGAGACCATTCATGCCGTAAAGGAGGCTGGTGCTGATTTCGGTGTTGCCTGGGATGCGGATGCAGACCGCTGCTTCTTCTTTGATGAAACAGGTGAGTTCATCCAGGGATATTTTATTACCGCTCTTTTGGCTGGGACTTTTCTCAAGAGATTCCCTGGAAGTAAGATTATATTCGATCCAAGGCTTACATGGGCCAATATTGATACGGTCAAGGAAAACGGTGGGATTCCTCTTATTAACAAATGCGGTCATGCATTCTTCAAAGAAAGGATGAGGCGTGAAGACGCAGTATTTGCAGGAGAGATGAGTGCCCACTATTACTTTCGAGACAACTACTATGCAGACAATGGGATGATACCATTCATGATGATGCTGGAGATACTCTCTTCGTCAGGAAAATCTCTTTCTCAATTGATAAAACCTCTGACCAACAAGTACTTCATCTCAGGAGAGATCAATCGAGAAGTCAAAGACACAGAGAGGATCCTTAAGGAAATTGAGAGAAAGTATAGAGACGCTGCGGTGGATCATATGGATGGCCTCTCCATTGAATATTCTGATTGGAGGTTTAACTTAAGGCCTTCAAATACAGAGCCTCTATTACGTCTCAATTTAGAGGCTAGGTCGCAGTCTCTTATGATAGAAAAGAGAGATGAACTTTTAATGCATATAAATGAAATTGAGAAGAAGTGATTTGTTATGTGTGGTCTATATTACGTTTAGAGTGTCCCGGTTGAAGAAGGACACAAGGGGGGGTACACATGGCACTTGAACTCCTAAATATAATCAAAGAATATGGGTTGCCAGGTTGCATTCTGGCAGCAATCGGTTATTTCTTATTGCGCAGCAATATTACTATTATTTACCACCCTCGTCGTACAAAAAAAGAATCTGGTAATGACCAAAAGTATTTACCAGAATAGATTTCGTAACAGATTAGTATAAACTGATTTATTTCCTAATTATGAATTGGATATTGAAAACACATACTGTCTAGAACATATTGCAAACACTAAACAACTGTGCGTATCTTAAGAATCTGGGGACTAGATGGCATGGAGAACGACATAGAGAATCCAAACTAATCAGTCAAGTAATACGCTATGACATTAAAATTTGATACAAGTGTTTTCGATGAAAAACCATAGCATGATTACATTGTGATCGTTTGTTCTTATTAAATCAGCGCAGATCAAGAATAGGAGTCAAGTTATGGAAAAAGACTTACATGGAAAAGTCGCCTTACTCGCAGGTTCTAGCAAGGGGATAGGAAGTTCCATTGCATTGAAGTTGGCCGAGAACGGGGCTGATATCATCATCAATGGAAAATCTCTGGAACCCGGCATGGAAATGATAAAAAAGATAAAGGAAATGGGAAGAGAGGCTATCTTTGAAAAGGCCGATGTGACTGTTTACAGTGAAGTGAAAGATATGGTGGATCGGGTGCTTAAGAAGATGCCCAAGATTGACATATTGGTCGCCAGTGGCGGGGTTGTCAGTCGTGGGAACATTATCACGGCACCAAATTTCTTTAAAGAAATAGATCCTTCTACGTATATTGATTTCTTTGACAGTCAATATTTCAGCAGATTATATTGCGTCAGAGCGGTTCTGGATCATATGATTGAAAGAAAAACAGGCAAGATTGTGCTTATATCAACGGATGCCGGCCGCTGGCCAACTCCAGGCGAATCTCTGCCTGGTGGAGCTGGGGCCGCCCTTGTCATGACCACAAAGGTCTTGGCCAATGAATTCGGCAGATGGGGGATACGGATCAATACAATCTCAACCACGGTAACGAAAGACACACCGGGTTTAGATTATGTCATTTCAAGCGGACCTGTGGGAAAGATTTTTCAGAGAGCAATGGAAAGGCAGCCCTTTCCCATAAGTGCGAATGATATTGCAGAAACAGCTCTATTTTTATCGTCAGAGGCTTCGGACCAGATAACCGGCCAGACTCTCAGTGTAAATGGAGGGCTAAGTTTCCCCGGCTGACTGTTTCCAAAAAACAATTTACACCTCATCACTCTATGAGGACTCATGCTTCTCAAGTGAGAAGCAATCATTGCACGTACAGAGAGAAATCATGAATAAGGATGTCAGAGAATCCTTAGCTATTGGGATTGATTTGGGAGGCACAAACCTCAGAGTGGGTGTTGTGAATCACCGAGGTATTATTCTTAATAGTTTAAAACACCCAACCTTAGCCCACGAGGGAAAGGATAAGGTCATTGACCGTATAGCAGACCTTCTGGAGGAAGCCCTTGAGACTTCAAAGACTTCTTCCAAGGAGATCCGAGGAATATGCATTGGCGCTCCTGGATTCCTTGATATCAGAAGAGGCCTGATAAGAGAATCCCCAAACCTATCGGGATGGAAAGATGTCGCATTAAAAGACGAAATCACAAAGAGGACTTCCCTTACTTCTGTTTTTCTTCAAAATGATGCCAATGTGTACACATTTGGAGAGTGGTGGAAAGGAGCAGGAAATGGATACAACAGCATTGTGGGCATCACTCTGGGGACGGGAGTGGGAGGAGGATTGATCCTCGACAAGAAGATATGGTCAGGAGAGGATGGAATGGCCGGGGAGATAGGTCACATGATAGTGGAGCCCTCCGGACTCAGATGCAAATGCGGCAGAAGCGGCTGTTTGGAGAGCTATTCCTCCGGTACTGCCATTATCAGACGCACCATTATGGCACTCAAAAGGGGAGAAAACTCCTCATTGAAAGAAAAAATAAAAGGGGATTTTAATGTAATCACACCAAAAATGGTCTTCGAAGAGGCTCAAGGCGGAGACGGTCTTTCCCGTGAAATGCTGACAGATGCAGGCAGATACCTGGGTATAGCCATATCTTCCTTGATGAACATATTGAATGTCAGGAGATTTGTAATTGGAGGAAGGGTTGCCGGTGCAGGAGATATTATTTTGCAGCCTGCTATGCAAGAAGTACGTAAAAGGGCAATAAATGTGCCGGAAGAAGAGAAGTGTATCGTTCAGGCTACCCTTGGAGATGATGCAGGAATCATAGGAGCAGCAGGGGTAGTATTACAGGGCGAAAAATAGAATTTTCATTCAGATACTTTATAAGAATCTCCAAGTTTCAAAAATTCTGATGCATCCAATTGAAAGTTGACACAGGCAGCTGCTGAGGAGGTGGTGGGTTTGATGATATGGATAATGCAGTACCCCTCTACGGGGTTTATTTGGCATCAGAGTAAAAGTATGGATTCCCACCACAGGCGAATGAGAATAAATATCCTGAAACTCGGAGGCGAATTATGACAAAGACAATTGAGGAGATCAACAATAGAATCAGAGAAGGCAAGGCGGTCGTTGTTACCGCTGAAGAAATAATCCATATAGCGAAAGAAAAAGGAACAGAAAAGGCAGCCAAAGAAGTAGATGTTGTCACAACCGGAACGTTCGGTCCCATGTGCGGTTCGGGTGCATACCTCAATTTAGGACATTCCAAACCAAGAATAAAAATAGGAGGAGGCAGAGCGTATTTGAATGATGTGCCGGTGTATACGGGGATGGCCGCAGTAGATGTCTATCTCGGAGCGACTGCCATACCTGATGATGACCCGAGGAATATGGTCTTCCCCGGAGGATTCAAGTATGGCGGGGGTCATGTTATAGAGGATCTGGTGGCTGGCAGGGACATTAAACTTACTGCCACTGCATACGGTACGGATTGTTACCCCAGAAAGAGTGTCGAAACGACAATTAATATTCAAAATATCAATGAAGCCGTACTTTTCAATCCAAGAAATTCCTATCAAAATTACAATGTGGCGGTAAATATTTCTGACAAAGTCATATATACATACATGGGGACGCTTCAACCAAGGTTGGGGAATGCCAATTATTGTAATGCTGGGCAACTCAGCCCACTGATGAATGATCCGTATTACAGAACCATCGGCATTGGAACCAGAATATTCCTTGGCGGGGGAATAGGCCATATCGTCTGGAATGGCACTCAGCACAATCCGTGCGTGTCCAGGGGGGAGAATGGTATTCCAAAGGTTCCTGCAGGGACCATTGCCGTTATTGGCGACCTGAAACAGATGAGTCACACATGGCTCAGAGGGACTACCTTTACCGGATACGGTGCTACATTGACCGTAGGTATTGGGATACCCATTCCAATCCTTGATGAAGAAATACTCCGATACGCCACCGTAACAGACGAAGACATAACTGCCCCTGTTATGGACTACAGCGATGCATATCCCCAAGGCAAATCGGAATTCCTCGGAGAGGTCAATTATGCACAATTAAAAAGTGGAACAATTACCATTCAAGGGAAAAAGATAAAGACAGCAGGTCTGTCCAGTTATGTAAAGGCCAAGGGAATAGCGGAAATACTGAAAGGATGGATAAAAAGAGGGGATTTTCTTTTGAGCCAACCCATTGCACCGTTGCCGTCTGTTGACTCGGGGATATCCTTTAAACCAATGCCTTCAAAACCTATAAAAAAGAAGTAGAATGAGTTCTTCATAGACTGAATGACGTACCATTTCATTCAGCATGTTTTCTAAGTGCTTGCACAGAGATAAGTCGGCATTTTGGGACATCAAAGTGAAACCGGAGGTGAAGTATGCCAAAGAAGAGGATCGTATTGACTTTTCCCAGGGGATTGGTCGATCAACCCATTACATATCACCTGGTCAAAGACCATAACCTGATGATCAATATACTCAGAGCGAATGTGACTCCCAAAGAGCAAGGAAGACTCGTGGTAGAGATCAGCGGTAAGAAGAAGGACCTTGAATCAGGCATGGATTATCTGAATGGAATAGGTGTGGACACCCAGCCTTTAACACAAGATGTGAGATGGTATAAAGATCGATGTACCCAATGCACTGCCTGCACATCCATATGCCCTTCAGAAGCCTTTGTAGTGAATCGAAAGGATATGTCGGTGTCCTTCAAAAAAGACAAATGCATTGCGTGTGAATTGTGTATCCCTATCTGTCCGTATCGTGCAGTGGAAGTGTATTTTTAGTTCCACGTTGAGAAATAACGAGAAAGGGAACAGTTTAGCTCTATAAAAAAAATATATCAACAAGCTTCAACGGCGGTCAAATTTTAATGCGTGTACTGCCTGAGCGTCTTAGTGAGCGTTAAGAAAGAACAGGGTATTGCCTTACATTTTTATGTCTGAAATAGGTCAGAATGGAGATACTGAATTGAATGGTTATGTACTCATTCTTTCTTTACGCTCACTTGGATGCGAGTTTTACACGGATTAAAATTTGATTGCCGTTGAAGCGACTCTTTTCAAAAAGTTAAACTGTTACCGAGGAAGGAGTTTGTTTTGACGAAGGCCGCTGCATTGCTTTCCGGTGGACTGGATAGCATGTTGGCAGTGAAACTCATGTTGGAACAGGGCATAGAGGTGGAGGCATTTCACTATGTGTCAGTATTTTCTCCGTGTGTTTCCTCAAATGGGAGATATACTCAGGGGAGAGTGGCCGCCGACATATTGGGGGTACCACTTACAATATTCAACATCTCGAGAGATCTTTTGGAAATCATACGACATCCAAAATACGGTTTCGGCAAAAATATGAATCCATGCATAGACTGTCGCATATACACGTTCTCAAAAGTACGTGAGTATATGAAGCAACTTGGAGCCTCCTTTATGATAACAGGTGAAGTATTGGGTGAAAGGCCCATGTCCCAAAGACGTGACGCCATGAGAATCATCGAGAGAGATTCAAGCCTCGATGGTTTAATCCTGAGACCCCTTTCCGCCAAGTTACTCCCTGAAACTCTGCCGGAAAAAAAGAGGCTGGTTGATCGAGAGAGACTCATGGATATCCAGGGACGATCGAGAAAACCTCAGATGGCTCTTGCAGAGATGTTTCATATCCACGACTACCCTACACCCGCCGGAGGATGTCTCCTTACAGACCCTGGATTCGGCAAAAGGATGCGTGATTTACTAGATCATCATCCTGATTGTTCTCTCAATGATGTCCATCTGCTAAAGTTGGGAAGGCATTTTCGCCTCTCTTCAACCATCAAAGCAGTGGTTGGAAGAAACGAAAAAGAGAACATGAAGCTCACAACTCTTGCATTGGAAGGTGATCATATTTACAAGGTTTCGGATTCTCCGGGCCCAATAACTGTTGTCAGGGGAGATGGAGGAGATGATTTAAAGAATCTGCCCGCATCCATTACAGCAAGGTACAGCAAGGCCAACAACAAAGAAGATGTGAATGTAAGTCACAGAGTACACCCCTCCACAAAGACGGAAGTCCTCCGAGTGTCGCCCTCGGATATGAATATGCTGAAAGGGCTTATGATTTAAGCCCGGAGGTGACAGGCCACTGTATGTCCCGGCATCATCTCTTTGAGTGGAGGATATTCACTGTCACAGATCTCCATCCTGTACCTGCATCTCGTATGAAAATGACAGCCGGAAGGAGGAGAAATGGGGCTTGGGGGATCTCCCTGAAGAAGAATCCTCTCTCTCTTTTGGGCCGGATTCGGGAGAGGCACAGCCGATAACAACGCCTCAGTATACGGGTGCTTCGGATCATTATAGAGGCTATGGCCCTCTGCCAACTCAACAATCCTTCCAAGATACATGACGGCAACTCTATCACTCACATACTCAACAATACTCAAGTCATGAGCTATGAATAAATACGTCAGGTTAAATTCCTCCTGGAGATCGTTCAACAGGTTGATAATCTGGGCCTGTATGGATACATCCAGGGCAGACACGGGCTCATCTGCTATTATCAGCTTTGGATTGAGACTCAGTGCCCTGGCTATTCCGATGCGTTGTCTCTGCCCTCCACTGAATTCATGGGGGTACCTGTCCATATGTTCAGGCAGCAAACCCACCACATCAAGGAGTTCTCCCACCCTCTTCTTCCTCTGCCTCTTGTCTCCAATATTATGGATAATAAAAGGCTCTTCCACGATTTTTCCTACGGTCTTTCTTGGATTGAGAGATGAGTACGGGTCCTGAAAAATGATCTGCATCTCTTTTCGCAATCTTCTCATCCTCTCCCTGTTACATGCCGTAATATCTTCACCATCAAAGGTGATCTCTCCCTCCGTGGGTTCCTCCAGTTTGAGGATCAACCTTCCCATGGTGGACTTGCCGCATCCACTCTCTCCCACCAATCCCAGGGTCTCTCCTCTTCTGACGGTAAGATCCACACCATCAACAGCCTTGACAACCGCTTCTTTCAATGAAAAGAAACCTTCCTTTACAGAAAAGTATTTCCTTAAATTCTTTAAAACAACAAGATCACTGTCCATGGAGACCTTTCATATATTGTGATCGTTCAAGGTTCTCGGTTTACGGTTCATGGCTTTTATTCAGTGAAGTATGTGAGGTTTAAAGCATTCTCAGGCAGCCTTCATTTCTCAGTTTACACCTTTTAACGTGAGAGTCCAAAGTTTTCCGGTCATGCCGGACTTGATCCGGCATCCAGATTGCGGAACATTTTGAAAAGACACTGGATTCCGGCTTTCGCCGGAATGACGGTATGTAATTTGTGATTCTAATAATTTCAACAAGTTAGAAGAACATTGGACTGTCCAGCTATTAAATGAACTTTAGACTGTCTAGCTTTTAAGGATACATACCATAAGAAACAATTTCATAGGCCATGCAAATTGTCCCTAATATGTACTTCCATTTCGGTTTCAGGTGTCAGTGTTCAGGTTTCAGATCTTTTATTTTGCTCCTGAAACCTGAAGTCATACAAATAAAGTGCGAACTTCTTCCATACTCAACCCTCACTCTCTCTTATGAAGAGCAAAAGGACTGTGGAAAGGACCACAATGATTGATGCAAAGTAAAAGAGGAATTCAATCCCGTATATCTTCGCCATGTAACCGCCGAGGGCGAGGCCTATGGCCGATGCCAGACTGACAATGGCATTGAATCTCCCCACTGCCGACCCTCTCTTCTCTTTTGTAGTCAGGTCACCGAGGAGTGATGTACTGATTGTGTCAGCCACTCCGTTTGTAATGCCGAGCATCATCTGGAGAAGATACAATTGATAGGTTTCATCTATGACCGTATAGAGGAAGAGGACGATTGCATCTATATATGCGGTAAGAAAGAGGAAGGGTCTCCTGCCGAGTCTGTCGGAAAAACGACCGGCAAAGTAAGACGTGAGAGATTGGAAGAATATCATGATACTGAAGGCGATGCCCAACTTCTCCATCCCACCGCTCAGCTTCTCCACATGGACCACATAAAAGGGGCCGATAAGTCCGAATACAATTGCCCACACAGAGCTGACGGTGGTAAATATATGGAGATTCCTCACATTTGATGGGCTCAATGGTCATAAGCCTTCATTGCGAACTGCATTTTCTGTTTTTCAGATGCCTCCTTGTTTCTGTGCTACAGCATATGCGGAAGCCTTCATATCTCAGTTTACACTTTTCAAGAATGAATTTCACAAGAAACAATTTCATGGGCGATGTAAATTGCCCCTCATACGGAGTTAAGTTTCGGTTTCAGGTGTCGGTGTTCAGGTTTCAG
>JAXHSZ010000019.1:0-7401 GCA_034190725.1 Thermodesulfobacteriota bacterium | reverse complement strand
TTCTCCTGCTTCCACAAGGGATGACATGTGTGTACCACCGGCATGTCCGGAAATGATCAGAAAGTTCCTCATCTTTTGAACATAGAGGGTTCGCACAATATCTTTAATGAGACTCCTGAAGGTGTCCCCTGAAATGTTCATGGTTCCAGGATGTTGGCTTGTGCTACGGCACAAACCGAAGAATATGGGAGGAGCGACAAAGACATCAACCTTTTTTGATGCCTCTTTCACCATATCATAGACATGGATTGTATCCGTGGATAAAGGAAGATGAGGGCCATGTTCTTCTATGGTTCCAATAGGGATAATGACAGTTTTCGTTTTTTCTAAACCTTCTTCAAATTCCGTCATTGTCATCTCTTCTATGATCATCGTATCCTCCCTGTAAGAATGTGTTGAACAGACAAACTTGTTGCATCATCCGGTGGAATAGGACTTCTCGCCTGACTCGTTTTCACATTCCCATTGCCGAGGACCAAGTTTGTACTGGACACCCTTTCTGATTTAATTTAATATGAAATTTTGATTTCTCATTCATACCACAGCATTGTCATAGGGTCAATATATCCCTGGGCAATTCCAAAGACAACTTAACCGTTCAACCGCGTATTCAATATCCATAAGAAAAAAAGAAGAGGTGGAGATGACGTCTGATAATTCAAATCCGGCTTTCAAGAAGCTGGTTTTATGTGATTTTGACGGGACAATAACAGAGGAAGATGTAGGGTACAATTTTCTCAACAGGTTTACCCATGAGAGCTGGGAAGACATTGATCGGGATTATGTGAATGGAAAGATCGGTTCAAAAGAAGCGTATACAAGAATCGCCAGGATCATCTCAGGGGCACAGGATGAAATGGTGGATTTTGTCTGTAACGAATCCGTATTGGATCATTATTTTATCGATTTTTATGAGTTCTGCAAAAAAAAATCCATTGATCTTAAGGTTGTGAGTGATGGCTTCGGCTTATATATCGATGCATTGCTCAATCGTCATAATATAGGAGGTATTGAGTACTTTGCAAATGGAATCATATTCAAAAGAGACAAAGGAATAGACATTGAGTTCCCATTTCATGATCCTGACTGTGGGAGTTGCGGAAATTGCAAAAGAAAAATATTGAAGAGATTCCAGGATCAATATGATGATATCATCTTTGTTGGAAATGGACTTTCTGACAGGTGCATCGCTGAAGAAGCAGATGAGGTATATGCAAAAAGCGACCTGTATTCTCACTGTGTGGAGAATAATATAGAGTGCTGGAATTACAATAATTTTGGAGACATTAAGAGAAATATGGAAAAAGGAATCAAGGGGGTGATCTTTGATCTGGACGGAACGCTTATAGATTCCGTGAGACCGATTCTTGATTGTTTCAATTATACTTTGGAACATTTTGGAGATCAACGTGTGAGTGCAGATGAAATCAGCGCCTTATCCAGAAGATCCATTCAGGACGTCATGAATCAATTGGTGGGGTCTCGTAACCTCCATACGGCCATGAAGCTGTTTAAAGGGAGATACATTGACTTGATAGTGAATTCTCCTCCGCTTTTTGGTGAGGTCAAGAAGGTGCTTTCATACCTGAACAACTCAGGAATTCTTCTAGGAATAGCAACGAATATGGATGGAAAAAATGCCAAAAAAATATTGCGGATTTCAGATATAGAAGAGTATTTTACAACTGTAGTTGGTGCTGATGACTCTGGAAAACCAAAACCCCATCCGGAAATGATTTTTAAGGCATTACATGAGATGAATGTATCCACGGAGGAGGCGGTTTTTGTGGGGGATTCCGTCATTGATATAGAGACGGGAAAGAATGCAATGGTTGATGTATACGCCGTGCCCACAGGTTTTGATACAAAGAAGGGGCTGTCGGAAAAAAGACCGAGGAGGATTTTGAATCGTCTCAATGATCTGTTAAAGATTGTCAAAGACAATAATTTTCAGGAAGAATGATGGGTGAAGACCGGGCATGAACGCTAACGACGACATTTCTAAACCAAAAGTATCCGTAGTCAAGTGTTCGGATTATCAGGAAGAAAAAGTTTATGAGGCGGTAAAAAGATCCGTGGATCTATTGGGCGTGATAAAAACCATGATCAAGAAGGGTGACAGGGTCCTGCTCAAACCAAACCTTCTTTCTGGAAAATCTCCGGAAAAGGCAGTGACAACACATCCTTCTCTTGTCTCCGCTGCAGTCAGGCTTGTAAAAGAGGCTGGCGGGATCCCATATATCGGAGACAGCCCCGGAAGGGGAAGCCTGAAAAAGATCTCTGAAAAGACCGGAATAAAGGAAGTTGCTTTACGGACCGGTGCTCCGCTTGTGGAATTTGACAAAGTAACAGATGTGGAGCATAAGCGGGGACATGTGTTTAAAAGGTTTGAGATAGCCAGAGCACTCTTCGATGCAGATGTTATTATAAATCTTCCCAAACTCAAAACCCACGGTCAAATGCTCCTCACCCTGGGCGTGAAGAACAACTTCGGCTTTGTGGTAGGTACCAGAAAGGCAAAGTGGCATCTCAAAGCAGGGACAGATGTGGACTTCTTTGCTCAAATGCTCTTAGATATTTATCTTCTCGTGTCACCGACACTGACAATTGTTGATGGAATTGTCGGGATGGAAGGGGATGGCCCCGGCAGTGGTGATCCAAGGGAATTAGGATTGGTTTTTGCCGGAGTGGATTGTGTGGCTGTGGACACTGTCATTAGCGAGGTTATTGGTGTCGATCCATCCAGGGTTTACACCATCATGGCAGCCAGGCAGAGAGGGGTCGGACAAAGCGATCTGAATGAGATCGAAGTTTTGGGAGAAAGCCTTGAACAGATCAAGATCAAAGATTTTAAACTCCCCAAAACCCATGATACTGGTTTTAATATCCCAAAATCTCTTTCAAATACTATAAAAAACCTGGTCACTTCAAAACCTGTTATTGATTACAAGAAGTGCGGATTATGTGGGACCTGTATCGAGTCATGTCCACCCCAGACCATGAAGAAGGCAGGGAAGAAGATACATATTGACTACAAGACCTGCATCAGATGTTTTTGCTGTCTGGAACTCTGCCCTGAAGGAGCAATACGGATAAAGGAAAGCCGGTTGTGAAGTTTAAATTCTTTGCAGGACCACTCACCTGACTATCATCAATCTGAGATCCATTACATTGGTTTTTGTAGGCCCTGTGATGAGCAGATCATCAAGGTTTTCAAAGAAATGGTAGGAGTCGTTCTTGTCAAGGTATACATATGGGTCCATTTTGAGTTTCCGGGCCCTTTCTATTGTGCTGCCATCTGCTATAGCTCCGGCAGCATCCGTCGGTCCGTCGGTGCCGTCGGTACCGCCACTCAAGATAGTTATCCCTTGTAATCCATCTATCTCCTGAGCCGCAGCCAGGGCAAACTCCTGATTCCTGCCGCCAAGACCCCTCCCTTTGATTGTAACTGTTGTTTCCCCACCGGATATGATGCAAGCTGGCCTCTTTACCGGATTTTCTGAATTCAGGACTTCCATTGCTATGGCTGCATGTACTTTGGCTACTTCTCTTGTCTCTCCAATGATAGAAGAAGACAGTATAAGGGTATTATACCCCAAATTTTCCGATACTCTTTGTGCTTCCTTAATGGCTAGCAGGTTGTTTCCAACGATCAGATTCTGGGTTTTCTCGAAGATTTCATCACCAGGTTTTGGGGTTTCTTCTCGTTTTCCTTTTGTTCCTTCTTTTATATGTATTAGTACAGAAGCCGGTATCTTTTTCTGCAATCCATACCTTTTCACAATTTGAAGACAGTCCTTAAATGTGCTTTCATCAGGCACCGTCGGCCCGGAGGCGATAATATCCAGGGGATCGCCTATAACATCAGACAAGATCAGAGAGATGAGAGTTGCAGGATACACAGCCTCTGCGAGTCTTCCTCCCTTGATCTGTGAGATGTGTTTTCTTATCGTATTGATCTCATTAATTGTGGCGCCGCAGTTTAATAATAATTGTGTTGTATCCTGCTTTTCATTGAGGGTAATCCCTTCACTGGGAAGGGGCATTAATGCCGATCCTCCCCCGGAGATCAGACAGAGTACCAGATCATGGCTGGTGAGACCCTGTACTAACCGCAGAATGTCTCTGGTGCCTTTCATCCCTGCTTCATCAGGAATAGGATGTCCTGCTTCGCACACATGGATCCTCTCCAGCTCTTCTCCGTATCCGTATTTGACAGTCACCGTTCCCTTTACAATCCATTCTCCGAGAATTTCCTCAACAGAACGACCCATGGAGCAGGCAGCCTTTCCTGCTCCCACCACGTGTATGCTTTGATGCTCAGAAAGATCATATTCCTTGTCGCCTGCCAGTAATTTTATCCCAGATGGCATATTTACTAACCTGAGACTTCTTTTGACAACTTCCACTGGGTCTACCGCTTTAAGTGCTTTTTCAAATATTTCTCTGATATCGCTTCTCGACTTTTCTTCGTTCATAATTGGTCTCAAGTATTCCTTTATAGGTTAAGAAAGGGAAGGAGACTCACAATCCGACTCATCCCCCTTTATCTTTTCCAAGGCATGGGGTATGGAGGGGAGGATAACACTGAGGTTTTCCGATACAGCCCTGGGACTTCCAGGAAGATTGACGATAAGAGAACTCTTTCTGATACCTACGACTGCCCTCGAAATCATTGCATGAGGTGTCTTCTTGAGACCCTCGAACCTCATTGCTTCCGCCATCCCAGGGATCTCTCTTTCTATAACGGAAAGTGTGGCGTCAGGAGTTACATCTCTGGGGCTTACTCCTGTGCCGCCTGTTGTGACAATAAGATCCAGCTTCTTGTTGTCCACACAGTCGATTAGCTTGTGTATTATGATCTCTTTCTCGTCCGGGATGATCTCATAGGTGTCTATCTTTGCAGGCAGCGCCTTTAACAACCTCTCTATCTCAAGGCCGCTCTTGTCTTCCCTTTCTCCCCTGGAGCCTTTATCGCTAATGGTCAGTATACCGGCAGTGATCATCTCATTTTGTACCTTCTCTATTGTCTTTCCATCATCTTCTTCATCATGTCCATCATGCCACCACCACTCTCCACCTTCTCCTGGTCAGGGTCGAAAAGGCTGTTTTTCAATCCTTTATTTATGTTTACTGATTTTACAAGAGTAGTGGACATAAGCTTTCCTTCCATGAACATCTCCGTCTTGTAAGGTATCTCCCAACTCTTTTTTATTTTTCTGAAATCGGAATTGAGCATACGTACCTGCTGACCATCCGGCCCCTTACTCTCACTCTTGACCAGGTTGAAACCCTTCTTGTCAATCCACATCGTATCAAATGGGGAATCCGATTGTCCTTGGATTTTCACCACATGACAGTCTCTCTTTCCCACTTTCTCGCTCCCTACAATCTTTGCATTATTTGAAAGAAAATTCCACCACTGTCCCTCTGCTTGATATTTCACATCTTCTTGCCCTGTGATTTTTTTCTTGCCCATGAAAGGTGATATCATCCACGTATCCTTTCCATCATATATGACGATATTCTTCATCCCTCTCATCCCCGGGGGCATATCTTTGGCCTGTGGCATGTCTGTGGTTATCTCCACTCGAAACTTCACTCCCTTTTTCAGAGTCTTCATCTCTGAATTCATCTCCCCTTGGGGAGTGATCATCTTCATTGTCTGGACAATGGTCATGTCCTTGATCTCTTTGTCAAACTTTCCATACTTTGTCTTAACCTCTTTGAGAATTTTCGACAGATCTGCTGTGAGGCCATAATTAACGTTCAAAATCAGACCAGCCAATACCATCAGAGGAACTCCAATCCAATACATTCGAACTTTTTTTGCCATTTGTATCTCCTTTCTCGTTCTCTGTAATTTATGCGTGAAAATGTACCATCACGAATACTCTCATCTTGGTTTCAGGTTTCTGGTGTCAGAAGAGAGAAAGACTGGAAATGCACTCTTCGCTCAGACATCATAGCTTTTTTTTCGACCTGAAGGTCCTCTCCATACACACAGCTCTTCGTTTTCACTGCGTTCTTTCTTGAACCTGACATCTGAAACCAGACACCTGAAATCTGTGAACCTCGAATCCGTGAATAGTTACAAATTTTAAAATCCCCCCTTTATAAAGGGAGGTACTTGATGTCGTTGTATTGAGTACGTACAGACCGACATATGGCAAAGTGATATCTCTCTGTACTCACATATTTTTTCCTAGAATCAGGAGGTTTATGAATCCAAATGAAGATAAAATTCTTTTGGTTTGAGTTCCTTAAATTCTCCCTTTGTTATAAGGTGCTTCCTGATATCCGTACACAGGTGACATTTTGAAAGATACCCGTCCGGAGATTCTCTATAACCAAATTCTCTTGAATAATGGAACAATCCTTTCAAGTCCTCCTTTACAAGAAATCCCAGGACCGGATATTCTTCTGTGTCAAACCCTTCTTGGAGTAATGTCTCCAAATCTTTGCAGTCACCAAGAGATATGCCGCCACAATATCCAGGCACATAGCTGCCATAATTATCAAAATGGTTATGCCAATTCCGAAGGAATGACGGCTTGCATGGTTCTTCATAAAACCGGCTTGCGGCATATCTTGGAAAGAATTCTCGAAACCTTTCTTCCAATTGAAATGCCGCTCTTCCCATGAGAAAGAATTCAACGTTCCGTAAAAGATTTTCCCTCTTTTCCAATCTGAAGTATTCTTCAAGCGAGACTTTGCTCGTAATGCCCCACTTCTTGAATCGTCTGTAATACTCAGTTTGATACACCATTACATTTGCGCCGAAGATCTCCTGACTTACTCTTATCCCCCGTTCCGTTCTTTCAAAGGGCACATACTCCAGATAGAAAGGATTCACGGAAATCAAGACGCCGTGGAGTCCCTTTTCTTTGAGCAGACACAGTTTCTCTCTGGTAAGTGCATCATTGATGCACCAATGACAATTCGTTTCAACAAAAAGGGAAGGGATATGAAAATGATGAGCGATCTCTACTGCTTTTATCAATAATTCAAAATTCAGAAAAGGTTCTCCACCTGTGAAATGGAGGCCGTAATTTAAATGTATCGTTTCAGAACCATAGGGGCTGGCTTTTATCTTCCCTTCCAACTGATTTATTATTCCTTCTAAGTCTTCATAAGAAATCCAGTTTCCTTTCCATTTTGGAGAACAGGCATACATGCAATGGAGACACTCAGCATTACACTGATACGATAAGATCGGCCCCCCTGAAATAGGTTCCGGTATGTGTATTACCATTTCAAGTTGATGTTAACGGTCTATCGGTTGCGCTACTCGTTATGTTTGAAAAGGGTATCAGTTTCGTTCTTTTTAAAAATCCGTCCATTTATTTCACTTCTTCTCGATGGGCTCAAGGAGTGTTGAAAAGCGAACCGTATCGGCTT
>JAXHSZ010000189.1:0-17299 GCA_034190725.1 Thermodesulfobacteriota bacterium | reverse complement strand
GATTTCTGCATTTGAGGGCGGAATATAAGGATCATCAACACCTGTAAATCCCTTTATTTTGCCTGACCGGGCTTTGGCGTATATTCCCTTTCGATCTCTCTGTTCGCAGACATTGAGGGGAGTAGAAATATATGCCTCAATAAATCCACCGTACCGGCTTATCAATTCTCGGACCTCTCTTCTGGACTCCTCATAAGGGGCTATGGGTGCACAGATGGCAATCCCCCCGTTTTTTGTGATTTCACTGGCTACAAAGCCAATCCTGGTGATATTAAGGTTCCGGTGCCCTTTTGAAAAATTCAGTTCACTTGAAAGGTTCTTTCTTACAATATCACCGTCAAGAAGCGTGACAGGCCGGTCTCTCATCTCCATGAATTTTACCATCAATACCTTCGCAATGGTGGACTTGCCGGCACCAGACAATCCTGTCAGAAATATTGTGAATCCCTGTTTCGCCCGAGGGGGACAGGCCCACCTGAGTTCCTTCACCACTTCAGGATACGAAAACCACTCTGGAATTTCCAAGTCATTTTCTAGCCTTCGTCTCAACTCCGAGGACGAGATATGCATTACCTTCATGCCTGATTGTACTTCGTCTGCCGGGATGTACTGCGCTTTATCTTCAACATAGACCATCTTCTTCAATGGTACCATCTGGATTCTGGTTTCCTTCTCATACTCTTTTACCATTTCCTGGGCCGAGTGAAGGGGATAAAATCTCTCTGCTCCAGTGTTGTTTGCGAAGGGATCACCATGATCATCGGCAACCATGAAATGACTGCACCCATAATTCTTCCGAATCATAGCCTGCCAAAGGGCCTCACGGGGACCGGCCATACGCATGGCCAAGGGGATCAATCCAAGCATGATCATATTCGGAGGATACTTTTTTACTATTTCCTGGTAACATCGCACTCGAGTATAGTGGTCGATATCTCCTGGATGGGTGAATCCTACAATGGGTTGGAGAAATATGCTCGCACCTGCTTCCCTGGCGACTTTCAGGGTCATCTCTTTATGAGCGCAGTGTAGATTCTTTTCGGTTTGAAATCCCACAACCTTTCTCCAGCCTTTTTGAGAAAATTGACGATGAATTTCGGCCGGGGTGAGTCGCATCTCCTTGAAATCATAATGGATGGGGAGTTGAATGCCTTGAAGAGAACCGCCTAAGTACCACTCCTCAACTTGGTTGTACAGGTACCTGACCCCCGGGTGCTTCTCAGAATCTTCTGTTCCGAAAATGCAGATCGCTTCCTTCTTTTTGTCCGGTTTCCATATATCATTTACAGTAAGAACAGCCAGCATGAAACCTTCTTCATCCCTGAGAGCGAGGGGCGTCCCTTGTTGAATGGTCCGAACTAGCTTTTCATTTACATCGAGACAGATCGGTATCGGCCATACTGTTCCATCTTGGAGTCGTGCGTTTTCCAGGACACTTTCATAGTCTTCACGGTTCAAATATCCTAATAGGGGATAAAACGCCCTGTTAAGAAGGAGTTCAAGGTCGCAGAGTTGTCTCTTGTTTAACTCAACCGAGGGGTATTCTAGTGAGGCCTTTTTCAACTCTTCAATACGCCTAAAATGAACGAGTAGGCTCTCGGAATAATCATTGTTTGGTTTCATATCGTACATCACAGTTTTTTTGAATTATTAAGTTATGGGATATTTTGAGTTGTTTGTTACACATTATTTTTTGAGTGTTCTTAACACTTTGCTTTCCCAAACCATGCGAAAAGCATCTTATTGCCGCGCACATACTAATTCACCACATTTGGCTCGATCGATTTTTCCACTGGCACTTTTCGGTAATGCACGAACCAATATTGCTTTGCTTGGAACCTTGTATTTGGGCAACTGTTCAGCGCAAAAGCTTAACACATTGTTTTCACTGCATGTTTCACTCTTAGGGGTGATAACGGCAACCAATGTATGTCCGAGTATTTCATCCGGAATGCCAAGAACAGCAGTTTCTATTATAAGATCAGATCTCATAAGCACGTCTTCGATCTCCTGGGGATTAATCCTGTGGCCACCAACCTTCATCAGGTTATCTTTTCTCCCTATCACATAAAAGTATCCTTCCTCATCTTGAAATCCAAGATCACCCGTATGGTAGCCATTCCCATCAAGAACCTTAGCTGTAGTACAGTCATCTTTCCAGTAACCTTTCATTATATTAGGACCATTTGCTACGATTTCACCAATTTTGCCGATTGGGGCTTCCAACCCATTTGTGTCTACTATCCGAAGGCTGACACCTGGAATTGGTCTCCCTATGGAATCTATCTTCTCAGTCAATCGATCCGGCTCCAGATATGTAAGCCTTGCGGATGCCTCCGTTGCACCATACATAATGTAGATTTCAGTATGCTCAGGTAACACTCGTCTCAGCTCTTCCTTGATCTGCATTGGCATGTGGCCACCCGCCTGTGAGCAATAGCGCAGGGAGCTGAGTTTGTTCCTGTAATCAGCTAAAGGAGACCGATGAAGAAGATATGCATATGTGGCTGGAACACCTGAAAAACCCGTCACCTGCTCATCTACCATCTGCTTGATCACTGAAGCAGGAAAAGCAAACTTGTTATTAATCACCACACTCCCTCCCACTGCAAAGTGTGTATTCAGCAGTGACTGCCCCATTACGTAAAAGAAAGGGAGAATAACCATTTGAATATCTTTTTCCGAGAGATCCAGGTATTGGCATATGGAAACAGTATTTGAAACAATATTCTTGTGCGAAAGCATCACACCTTTGGGTTGACCCATTGAACCGGAAGTATAGATAATACTTGCTAATGCTGAGTCTTCGATCTGAACATCCAGGTTGAAGGATTCACCTTCATGGATTATCTCATCCCACAGATAAGTGGGACACGACATACTATGCCCTACAAATTTCGGAGTATTCAGCACAAGAGCCTTGATACTCAGTTTTGTGAAGTCTGTTGCTCGAATTATCCTTTCAAACCTCCCTGAGGATATGACTAATACCGGATCTAATTCTAGAAGAAGACCCTTCAAACCCTCAGGTTTTATATCGTTACTGACGGGAACAGCTACTGCCCCTGTTTTAAGAACGCCATAGTAACTCACCACATATTCAAGAGAATTTTCAAAAATGAGAAGAACTCGATCGCCTTTTTCAACGCCCTGTTTTATCAACCAGCAGGCTAACTGATTCGCTGCTTCGTTGATCTCCCGATACGTGGCCCTTTTCTCATCATGTATCAGGGCCACTTTACCCGGATAGCATTGAGCACTCTCTTCCAAAAAGTGATGGATCAAAGCATGTCGGAACAAGGCTCTCATGAGGTAATCTTGTTCTCCAGATAAGCAACGACATTATTTATGGAATCGAGGTTTTCCGGAACCAATTCCTCATCTTCCACACTTATGGAGAACTCTTCTTCACAGAAATTAACCAACTCAAGTATCCCTGTAGAGTCGATTATCCCTTCATCCAAGAATGAAGTTTCATCCTTTAGTCCATTACTTTCACCAAACAGGAAGTTCTCCACCACAAAATCTCGTATTTTTTCCCTTGTCACACTCATATGTTTAACCTTTCCTTCGCGTAGTCAACCATGCTTCGGTTTTGCTCCGTGTATATCTTTTCTATCCCGTCCTCGCGGTTCATCACCTTTTGTCTCACCATATTTGCAATTTCCCACACATACGGGTGAAACCCATTCCGCTCAATATGCCGCTGGTTCGCAAGTGCGTTGAGCAGACAATTGCTGGAGTTTGTGTCTGTATCCGTTGGAGCCATCCAACCCATGTTACTCAGCTCTTGTTTTATTTCTTCCTCATCATAATTAAAGAAGGCAAGAGGGTGGATGTTATGGGGAAACCGTTCTTTGCAGGTTTCATAGTAGGTTTCAGGAATAAAATATTGGGATATTTCACCACTCATATCAAACGGAAAGGCCCTCTTGAGAGCTGACTGGTTTTGCCGGATCAAGGCTGGGTTAGTCTTCATAATAGCAGATTGAATCGGTGCTTGGCCTGGAGACCAACCAAAGGCCACCAGAGGAATCGACATTTCAAGAGCGGTTTTTAACACCATGCTTTTTACAATCCCGATACATGCGGTACAGGTGGAACTTGCTCTGAGAAGTGTCGGTTTGGGGAACATATCTTCCTCAGCAGTTCTTGAAAATACCCTTTTCATGAATGGCCAAGGAGGCATGAAGCAAGTGTGATCGATCTCCAATGCATTTACGACTTTTTTTATATTATCAAATGCGACATTCGATACAAAGTGATTGTCAAGGGTAAAAGCAAGTATTCGAAGGCTGTAATGATTCTTCAGAAGTTTTAATGTATAACTTGAGTCCTTGCCCCCACTATATGCCATGATGGCATCGTATACCGGCGCCTTACCTTTTACGCTGAGTATAAGCTCGTCCAGACGATGACGATATTCCGCCTTTTTATCACGAGCCTTTTCTATGGCCGATTCTTCCCTGTGGCAGTGGTTACATATCCCCTGATCATCAAATTTGATGCCCGGGAAGGTTTCCGGCAGGATGCATCTCATGCAAATGATTGGTATATTCATATTTTTCCTTTTCATTGGATGAAATTTTAATAATTGTGATGATGAGGAAGCTATGGAAAAATCTTAACATCCTCTGGTTCATGAATTGAATGCATAGGGAAATTTTTTATAAAGAGATGATCTATCAGTTGTGTTGAGAGAATCCCCACGAGGGCCATGTTATCTCGTTCGCTTAAAATTATGTTTTTCTGATGACGACATTTATTCAATAACTTGATAACCTTTTTTGAGTTGAAATAACTGTTTTTTTCTATGGCTGTCTCCGAAAGTAATTCCTCGACGTAATCCAGAGGAGGATTTCCCATGAAACATTGATTTATGGGTGCACGATATGGTTGTTTCGCTCTTTCAATTAAATCCGTTGGTACGAAATCGCTGGCTGCCTGCTTTAAAATAAATTTTTCTTTCAACCCAGCTAACAGATACCGAGGCGGCACTCGGGTGGCAAACTCAACAACACGATGGTCCAGAAATGGAAAGCGGCCCTCCACAGAATGGGCCATACCCATACGATCTCCCTGGGAAGACAAAAGATAATTTGAAAGGAAAATGAAGGCCTCTGTGTATTGGGCTCTTGATAGAGGATTCCATGACATATACTCAGGAGGCAACATCGAGATGAATCTATCGATAAATACATTCAGTCCGCCCACTTCCTCATTCAGTTCATTTGTGAAGAAAGATTTAAGGTGGCCGGTATTTTCCCATCTGAGCATATGCGAAAAGGCCGGTGAATCCGTCTTGCTCAAATTTTTCTTAAAGAAGCTCGATAAAAAGGCATTTGCTTTTCCGTTATTTTCTGAAAAAACATACGGATAAAGTGTCTCAAGAAGACGAGGTCGAATGGCTGAATTTGGATCTCGTGCCCAGAATCTCCTCACTCTGTCTTCTTTGAAGATATTATAACCGGCGAATATCTCATCCGCTCCTTCCCCTGTAAGTACAACCTTAAAACAATTGTCACGTACCAACCTGGAAAGGTAATAAAATGGCGCCGGCGCCGTCCTCAGTATTGGAACCTCCGTGTGCCAAACAACATGAGGAAATGCTTCTCCGATTTGTCTCTCCGTACAACGGACGATACGATGATCGGTCTTCAATGACTCAACTGCCTTGTTTTGGTACACCGATTCATCGAAACGTTCATCGGTGAAGGCTACTGAAAAAGTAAAGAGTAGATTGTTGAACTTGTGCTTTACTAAACCGGCAATGTAGGTGCTATCAAGTCCGCCGCTAAGGTACGCACCGACAGGCACATCGGCTCTGAGCCGAATTCTTGCTGCATCACAAATCAAATGGCTCAGTTCTTCCGTCAATTCAGATAGAGACATACTATTATTATTGGAGTTATCGAAATTTAATTTCCAGTATGGATGAATGGAAATACCATTTTGAGAAAATAAGGCATAATGCCCGGGCGGAACTTGGTACACATCTTCAAAGACAGTGAAATGACCTAATGGCGCCCAGCATGTAAATATGTCTGAAATGGTTTGAATATCTATTGTGCGAGGGATTGTTGGATCCGCAAAGAGTGCTTTCACTTCGGAACCGAAAACAAGACGACCCTTGCTGTTATAATAGTAAAGAGGACGGATACCAACCCTATCACGACCGAGGAGGAGCACCTCCTTATTACTATCCCAGAGGGCAAAAGCAAATTGTCCATTGAGACAATTGAACATGTTTGTGCCATGATCCTCATAAAGATGAACCAGGACTTCGGTGTCTGTCTGTGTATAAAATCTGTGCCCCTGTTTTTTTAACTGCTCCCGTAACTCAGGGTAGTTGAATATTTCTCCATTGAACACGATCCAGACTGATCGATCTTCATTATGAATAGGTTGGTCACCGCTATTCAGGTCAATGATGCTGAGACGAGAATGAGCTAATCCCACAGACGTACCCATGAAGAGGCCGAATGCATCAGGCCCCCTATGGCGGATCAACCCCAACATGCGGCGAAGAAGATCTTCCATATATTCTGTAGTAGAGAAATTAACGATACCTGCTATTCCGCACATACGAATGCTTTCCGGTCCTGCTGCATCTATGATTAAGGAGTACCCTAACAGACGGACGAATTTTGAGCAGGCTCCGCCCGTTCAGATTCATTGAATCTTTCATAACATACTGATTTAGCTTTTAAAAGTGACTTAGGCAACTTTCTCAATCAGACTGTAATGAAGTTCCACGCGTGCCTGATAATTCAACAGGTCAAGCAAGACCTTGACCCTTCCCTGATCTGAAGACCAGTTTTCAAATATACCTAAAAGATCCTTCATGGGACCTTTTACAATCCGAATTCTATCATTTCTCTTCAGATTTCTCTTGCGAATAATGTTATCTTTACCGGCAAACCTCATTATGGATTCTATCACTGCTTCTTGTACCGGAACCGGATGAATACTTTCAGGGAGTATCTTGCGAACTCCCTTTGTCCATCTCACCCCACACAGATCATCTTCAATACCAAACCGAGCAAATAAATAACTCGGGAATAAGGGTTTTTCCGTAAGATTCTTCTTGCCTTGCTTCATGGTACAGACTTCCATTTTTGGAAGATAAAGCTCAATATTTCTATTTCTAAGAAAAAAAGCAGCCCTCTCCTCTTCTTTCGGTTTTGTCTGCACAACGTACCAATTCTTCATGATTGTATCCCATTCTATTTGGACACACAAGAAAACCGCCCTGTAAGAAGGGCAGTACTGAGGATTTTCACTTTTCCAAACGCAATTTATTAAGCAACTGTAACTGATTTCGCCAATGATCTGGGCTTATCTATCTCCCTGTCTAATGATAGGGCCACGAAATAGGCAAACAGTTGGGCAGGCATCAGAGGGAGAAAAGGAGCTAAGAGCCTGTGAACCTTGGGTAGTATGATTTTCTCATCAAAAATATTTTCACTGTCATCAAAACCAATCCCAATAACAATACCACCTCTGGCTTTGATCTCTTCGACACTGCTCATAGTTAATTGGTATAGTTCTTTTTCTTCTTGAGGAGGCACAAGGACGACTGTATACATGTCATCATCAATGAGAGAAAGGGTTCCGTGTTTTAGGAAACCTCCCGGCATTCCTTCTGCATGGAGATAAGTTACTTCTTTCATCTTGAGAGCGGATTCCAGGGCCAGAGGGTAATATATTCCCCTCCCAAGCCACAACCAGTTCTTCATGTGTGAGTATTTCCGGGCAAGGCCATGAATCTGCTCCGAACTTCTCTCAATAATGGAATGGACAACCTGCGGTAACTTAACAATTTCTTTTTGAATTTCATTCCTTTCCTCAAAAGAAAGAATACCCTTTTTAGAGGCTAATTCAAGTGCACCCTGGAAAAGAATGATCATCTGAGCTGTGGCTGCTTTAGTACTGACCACACATATCTCCGGTCCGCTTCCTTGCATTATGGCATGGTCTACCATTCTGGATAGAGATGAACCCATAACATTGACTATGGCACACGTTTTGGCCTCTGCCTCTTTCATCAAACGAAGGGCACTCAATGTATCATATGTCTCTCCTGACTGAGAAATAAAGATAGCCAATGAGTTGCGGGTCGGCTTGGCTAAATTTGTAAATTCATCTGAACTGAGAGCCGGGATAAAATGATCGGCATGAATGGAGAAAAAATATTGACCGATAATTGAGACATAGTAAGTAGTTCCAACACCGACAAGGAAGCATTGATCTGCTTCCAGAATCATCCTTGAAAGTTCAATTATATTCTTACTGTCAAGTCCCATGGCACTCAATATTGCATTGGGCTGTTCATGAATCTCTTTCAACATATAATGGGGATAACCGTTTTTCTTAGATGTCTCCGGATCCCAAAGAATTTCTGTAATGGGCTTCTCCACAATTCTTTCGTTTTTGATCTCCTTAATATTATAGTGGTTTTTAGATATTATTCCATACTCTCCGTCATCGAGGAATACTACTTTTTTAGTGTAATCCAAAAAAGCATTAAAGTCGGAACCGAGATAATTCGACCCTTCACCTACGCCTACCATAAGAGGAGATTTGTGTCGGGCACAAAAAATCCTTTCAGGCTCATATATTGAAATCAGAGCAAAAGCATATGAGCCTTCCAGCCTATTGAGAGACTCTATAAAGGCTTTTTCTACATCCTTTGTTGTGGAGTAATATTTTTCGACGAGATGAGCCATCACTTCACTGTCTGTTTCCGAACTGAATTGGTGGCCGTCCTTAATCAGTTCATCCCTGAGATTCCTGTAATTGGAAATAATACCATTATGCACGACGGCAAAATCTCCTCTACAGCACATGTGAGGATGAGCGTTTGTTTTGGTCACCTTTCCATGTGTCGCCCATCGTGTATGGGCTATTCCGACATGACCGCTTACTTCGCAGATCTTTTTTATTTCATTCACCTTGTCTACGTAACCCTTATCTTTCCTGATCTGAATCTTCGACGGATTCATAAAAGCTATACCACAAGAATCATATCCTCTGTATTCCAGATTTTTTATTCCTTTAAAGAGTTGATCTGCAATAGGGTGAGAGCTCACCACACCACTGATTCCACACATGTTACCTGGCCCCCTTTCCAAACAGAACAACCTTTATTGTTTCGAAGATTATTAATATATCCAAACACACCGACATATTTTTTATATAATACATATCATACTGAAGCTTTTTCATACTGTCCTCTTCAGAAGCACCATAGTTGTATTTTATCTGAGCCCAACCTGTGACCCCGGGTTTTACGCAAAGCCTTTGGGAATAATAGGGTATCTTCTTCTCTAGCTTTTTCACAAAGAAGGGCCTCTCTGGTCGCGGACCGACAATACTCATATCCCCTTTTAGGACATTAAATATCTGGGGAATTTCGTCGATTCTTGCTTTTCTGATTATCCGTCCCACTCTGGTGATTCTATTGTCATTGACTTGTGCCCACACCGGTCCAGTTTCGGATTCTGCATTGTGCCTCATGGAACGAAACTTTATCAATCTGTAAACCTTCCCATCTTTGCCGGCTCTTTTTTGTGTAAAGAAAACAGGCCCTTTGGAATCGATTTTTATCAGAATCGAAGTGAAAAGTATAATGGGTAGAAAGAAAAATAATACACAGACAGAGACGATCATCTCAAAAACCCGTTTTGCTGTATTAGAAATAATCAGCCTTCTGAATCCCCCGGAAAATATCAACCAGCTTGGATATATATTTTGTACAGGAATCTTTCCGGTCAACCTTTCGTAAAAACTGGTTCCTTCTTCTATCCGTATTCTTTTTAATCGACACTCCAGTAAATCTTTAACAGGCATCTGTCCTCTTCTTTGTTGAATAGCAACGACGATTCTGTCAATCTTCTCTTCATCAACAACTTGGAGTAATTGTCCATACGTACCGATAACCTTGGGGTTGACTATACTGACTCCTACCATTTTCTCTTCACCCTCAAGAAAACCAACAACGAAAAATCCTGAATCCTTTCTTTCCAGGATTTCCCTGGCAATATCACTGGCCAGTTCACCCGAACCTAGAATGAGAACTCTCTCCGAAAAGCTTTTTGATTTCAATATCCAATTGTATAACATCCTCCAGGAAACTATGAGAACGATAATAAGAGATAATGTAATAATGAATATTCCCTTTCCAATTATCAGAGAAGGGAACAAATAATACAATACAGCCAGTGCTATGGAGGAACTTCCCAAAGACTGTAATAATCTGATTCCTAATTCTATGTTGCTATCTGTGACTCTAAAGTCGTAGAGATCGAAATAATACAGGCTGAGCTGACAGACTACAGCTATGAGAAGAGCTTTGGGAATAACCACTGTATAATTGGTTAATAAGTGATAATCACTCCCCAACCTGAGCCAGGTAGCCATCATGACGGATAAAAATATCAGTACACTTTCCATTAGAAAAAAGATGATATTTCTAATGGGGTAGTATTGGTTGAAGATTTTTAACATAATCATTCAGCAAAGTAGATTATTAAGATTCAAGATTTCATGATTTCCATTCATTTAGTATCGGTATTGATAATATCCATAGTGAGCCCGTTTAAGAGTAAATTCATTGGCATTGAATACAATACCTATAATGTTTTTCCCACTGAGTGAATCCACTGTCTTTTCTATTGCTTCTCTGGGAGTACTTCCTGCCCTAATCACGAGTATGATTCCATCGACCTGATCTGCTAATATGTCTGGTTCATCAGTCGCCATAACCGGAGAAGAGTCTATTATAATATACCTGTCCTCATATCTTGTCTTTAATTCATTCACCAAGCTTTTCATTTTATTAGATGCGATAAGCTCTGAAGGTCTTTCAGAAAAAGAGCCAGCCGGCAGAAGCTTTAATTTGGGTATACCGGTCTCAATGAGGATTTTTGAAAGGTCGGTGTCTCCTGTAAGATAGTCGGCTAATCCACATTGAGGATTCAATCCGAAAAGACCAGGAATCGTCGGACGTCGCAGGTCACTATCTATCAAAAGCACATGCTCATCTACTCCCTGGGATATGGTTATCGCAAGGTTTGCAGCGGTTAATGATTTTCCCTCTTCAGAAGTGGCGCTGGTTATGAGAATAGTTCGGGGTGCAAAGTCTGGAAATTGCAGAATTCTAGTCCGCAATTTTCTGTATTGTTCCGCAGCTATAGATTTCGTATCAAAGAAAGACACAAGATGTTCATCAAAGGAGGATTTTGTAAAGATCTTTTCTGGCAGATTCACAATATCTTTATCTTTCTCTCGTGCCATCTCTGCCTTTTTGAGAGCCTGATGTACCCTGCTCAATGTAAACTCCCGTATATTTTATTAATATAAAATGTTACTTAAACGTTTTAATTAAATAGACTATGTGTCAAATATCAAGACATCGATTACCCATAATTTATTTCAAAATCGATTTATTATAATGTAGAAATTCGACATCTATTGCAAACCAGTGTTTCATAATGGATTGCTCCTAAGTTGAATATAAGCTGACAATGAACTTAGGTTAACGATTTCCTGGCACAAATGACCCTCAAAGTAATGATTCCCTTGACACTTTCAGTTGATCGATTTCTTGGCAGTTATCTGCTATGAAATAGAAAGCTATAAAAGAGTTTCGAGGGTGGTCAAACTTTAATGCGTGAACTGTCAGAACATATACTGGCTAAACGGTTTAATATGAGTCCACTCCTTGCAAAACTAATTACGTTTTTCATAATTGACTAGAGTTTTTTGTATTTCTTCACTGTAAGCAAAGTTATTTATATTTTAATTAATTTTATTATTTTTCGATTTTTTCAGCTCTTTATCTTCATTAAGTAAAGGCAAAAAGATCTTTTGTCCTATTTTTATATCATTCAGATCTTTTATCTCAGGATTTGCTTCTTTTATATGTTCAAGGATATCTTTCCCGACCCATCCGTATCTTCTGGATGCAATTCCAATCAGTGTATCGCTTTTTAGTACAGTAACGGCATAGTATGTTTCTGCACTTCTTATTAAGGAGACATTCCTCTCGTGAGTAGCACTTTTTTTGATGGAAATCTGTTGAGTATTTGCGTTCCCCACCGAATGGAATTCTGTCTCCATAGATGGAATAATCTTTTTGCGCACTCTTTCCGAAATGTCTTCACTTGTTTGATCTGCAGGGATCATTTTCTCCTCATTCAGTATTACCGAACTGTGTGGAGTTTGCCCTGAGTGAAATGAAGAATTACCTGCAACTATTAAAGGGATGATAATAAGAACAAGAGCGAGCCGCCATACCACTCTTTTAAATGGATTCCTTAAAAAACTTCTTGGAACTTCGTTTTTCGGCTCCCTTCTGATAGTATCCAATTGTAGATCTTGAGCGCACTCATTAACAATAGCAGGACCAATCATCAACTGATTAGTTGCATATCCGGTTAATAATGTATTATCACAAAGGATATTTATTAATCTGGGAATCCCCTTAGTATGGCGGTATATTTTATTAATAGCCTTATCGGTAAAGGGGGAAAAATCTTTAGAACCGGCTATCCTTATCCTTTCTCTTATGTAGTATTTCGTTTCTCTTTTTGTCAGAGGAGGGATATGATATCGTAAACCAATCCTTTGTTTCAGTTGTCTCAATTGAGGCAATTCAAGTTTCTGATTCAATTCCGGCTGCCCGGACAAAATGACCTGGAGAAGTTTGTTCTTTGATGTCTCAAGATTGAGAAGCAACCGGATTTCCTCCAATAATGAGGGTGAAAGATTTTGAGATTCGTCGATTATCAAAATTACAATCTCATCTCTCTCTAAACATTCTATTAAGAAATTATTGAACGCGCGAAGAAAATCAGCTTTATTTTTATACTCATGTTCCAGGTTAAATTCGTCCAGAATAGTAGAGAAAAGACTGTCAACAGTAAGATTAGGATTAAAGATATAAGCTGTCTTTACATTGTTATTCAGTCTTTCAAGTAATGTACGAATAAGTGTTGTTTTTCCAGCCCCAACTTCCCCGGTAAGGACAATGAAACCTTTCCTCTCATGTACACCATACATGAGATTAGCCAGAGCTTCTTCATGATGTTCCCCAAGGTACAGAAATTTTGGATCAGGTGTGGCATTGAAGGGTTTCTCATTAAGGTAATAGAAATCTTCGTACATTGTTAAGCTCTATTAAGAAAAAATTCAACTTATAAAAGAAAAAATGAACTGTTGCTGTTGCTATTACAAAAACCAAAACACCAAGGGAAGAAACATACGCAATTTTTTTTCTGAATTTCTTTCTATTCATTTCTCTTTTTGTGTGGATCATAGGGATTGCAGCTAGGACAGGCAGTTTTGTGAATGCTTCCAATTCCTGAACATTTCTAAAGGACTTATCCATATTCTCAGTCACAAAAGCCAATCCTCCGCCTAAGCCTAGACCCAAAATCAGGCCTATAAGAGCAATCTTCTTCCTGTCAGGTTTATATGGTTTTTGAGGGATTCTTGCCGGGTCCAAAATCCTGAATTGTTCCCCTTTCTGCTTCCTCTCCATATTGGATGCCAATTGAGCATCCAATTTTCTGTTAAGAAGTGATTGATAATTTTCTCTTATATTCTCATAGTCCCTGGTTAATGTCATCAATTCCTGTTCGCGCTCCGGTGTGTTTTCCACTCTTTTTTTATGCTTTTGTGTTTCAGTTCTTAATCTTTTATCTTCTGCTTTCATCCTCCTGATTTCTAGTTCAAGCTCAGTAAGCTGATTGTTTAAATCTCTAATAAAAGGATTAGGGGAAGAGATATTTAATATGCTCGGACTTTCCGTTTGTTCATCCCCTGTCATCTTTTGTACTTCAATTTCAAGTTTTGAAATCTCACTCTTTACCCTCAATACCTCAGGATGCTTATCAGTATATCTGGCCTGGAGGTTTGATAGGGTCTGCCTTAATTCTGATAATTGGGCTCTCGGAGACTGAGAAGGGGAAGTCGTACCTTCTATATTTTCCTCACTTATGACAGAGCTGGGTTCAAGCTGTGCAAGTTGCCTTTGAATTACAACTTTCCGATCCTCTGCAAATCTTAAGGCTTCACTGTTTGTCTGAAGCTCAAGTTGAAGTCTATCCAATGCTCTTAAGTTTGTGTCCAACTGTTCGGGAAGTTCTCCCATATGTTTCTCTTTAAATCTTTTAATGGCATTTTCTTTGGTTTCTAGCTCCTTTCTAATCCGGTCGAGTTCCATCTCTAAAAATTCAGTAGTCCCTTCAGCCTGCTGCTCCCTGCGTTTGAGATTTTCTTCTATAAACAGGGAGGCTAATTTGTTCGTTACCATAGCCACTGTTTCAGGATCCTTTCCTTGATAAAACAATTGGAAAGAGCCCAGGGAGCCACTTCGAGAATCCGCACCTTGTACATTCAGCTCTATATTTTCTCTCATTATCGAGACCATATCCTCCATGGATAATGATGATCTTTCCCCTCTGTAAAGGTCAAACTCTCTTATGATCGGTTCCAGCATTGTTCTGCTCATTATTTGCTGTCTGATTATGCGAAGGCGTTCATTTACTGAAGATGTTACGGTTGACTGTATATACGTCTCAGGAACCTTCTGAGGTTCAACAAGGATGAGTGTACTGGTCTGGTAAATATCAGGAGGAAGCTGACTATAAAGCAAACTAAGACTGCTGATCACAACAAAAGGTATTATTATCAACCATTTACGACGTATAGCCATTTCCACGTATTGCCAGATGTCTATTTTGTTGGTTTGATTCATTGTGATATCCTTTGATTATCGAGTTGTTCTGTTTGAGCTGTTTTTGGTTTTTAAACATAGTCACATAAAGATAATGACCAGATACCGACGAATACAAAAATTACCTGATTTATTGAGCTGAATCATCGAAAAATACTATAATCTACGACCTACTCATATTATTGATAAAATGTTAAATCTCATAAATGAAAATCCCATTAATCATCAATCTCAGAGCCATGTGATTTCAATCCCTATAGTAACCTGGTTGTTCTCTATGTCTTCAGCAAATGGATCATACTGGGCCTCTTGTTGATAATAGGAGTAGGAAAGAAAAGCTCTAGACGAAGGACCAAACTGATATGTCGCCTCAACTGCTGCTCTGTAGATCTCAGTATCATCCGGGGAAACTCTGGAATTACTGTAAACATAAGAAAAGTCGAAGGTTCCGATAAGCCTTTCACTGAATCCATGATGGAACCCCAATATTGCGCCGATATAGTAACGATCAACTTCATCACCAGCAGTGGACTCCTCCGTGGAAAAATAACATGTAATATCTCCATTGAATCTTCTTGTGAAATTCCTCCCCCCTGTAACACTGATTATCTGGTTGATAGAAATCCTTTCAGCTCCTTCAGTAGAGGATATGTAACGTTCATAGGCTATTCCGACATTTCCTCTTCTAAAACTCTTATCGAGTCTTGCGCTAGCGCTCCATTCAATATCATCTTCCCAACCATGTTCTTCTATCAGTTCTAATCCGCCTATAACAGTCAGCAACAATGCACGGGGAAATTCATGTCTCTCACCAATACGTATTGATTGGATATCGGCCTCATTTTCCCCCTCTGTGAATAGCCTTCTATAAATGTAATCCAACAATAGAGTATCTCTTGTTGTTAATTCATGATCTATTCCTAAATTGTAAGAGTATTCATAGGTATCTTCCAATTCGCTTATTTCATAATCCAAGTAGCTGTGTGTGAATCCCATTCTTAGAAGAGTTGGATTAAATATCTGATATGAAAGGATCGTGCTAAAGCTATTATGTATTTCATCGCTGGGAACGTCCCTTGCACCTAATTCCCGTCCTGTAATATCTTGAGCAGGTATGAATGTAAGGCTATCTGTTACATTCAAGCTTACCTCCCTGGTAAGTCTGGATGTAAAATCCAAAGTTGCACTGTGGTTCACCTCATTCTCTTCGGGATTTTTTGAATAGAACAAGAATTCAGGGTTATATGATGTTGTAAGGCTACTCTTTTGGGTAAGGTATGAAAGAACAAAACCGGGAGACACAGAAGTAATAAAATCATCCTCTGTGTCATCATGACGTTCATCTAAGTATATGTTGTCATCATATGTTTCTGCTAAAGTGATTGAGCTTGAAAAATCAAATTCTCCTGCGTGTATATCTTGAACCATCAAATTGAGAGTTTTAAAGATCAGAATCATCACTGAAAGTAATATGATCCCATTTCTTTTTTTTTCAAGGAACAATGATGGTATCTCCGCGTTCTAAAATGATATTTTGATCTATATCCTTACCAGAGATAATCTTTTCATAATCGACGGGGATTCTCCATCGCACACCTTCTACATCTCGTATAATAATTATTTCTTTTCTCTTTGCCCATTCATTGAAACCACCAGCTAAGGATATAGCTTGAAGAACCGTGGTATAATTTCTCAACTGGTACACCCCTGGTGTCATCACTTCACCCTGGATGAATATTCTCATACTGTTTATCTGAGCGACAATGACAGAGACAGTGGGATTGTCAATGAATTCCTTGAGTCTTTTTGTGATGGTTTCTTTCAAATTTTCAGTCGTTAATCCCGCAGCTTGTATGTCGCCTATCAAAGGTAGGGAAACCTTTCCGTCTGGTCTTATTGTCACCTCTTTAGAAAGGTCATCCTCTCTCCAAACAAGCACTTCAATTACATCCTCAGGCCCCATGATATATTGTTTGCTTCCAATGGGTAGAATCTTTTTTTCTGCTCTTGCTATTATAACTGTTTGAAAAACAAGGAAAAAACAAAAAATAAATATTGTTAATCGATATAGCTCCCTCACACTTCAACCTTTCAGTCTAACAAATGACTTTTAATGAAATTGATAATATGATTATTGAGGAAAACAGATTGTATTGCCGCCTTTGTCTTTCGCCTTCTTCAACATCTCTTCAGCCGTTGACACGAGATTGTCGCTTGTGGTGACATTTGTAGGGAAACAAGAACCTCCAAGACTTATTGTGTGTTTATATCCTGTGGAGAAAAGATAATCCTCAACTCTCTTCCTTAATCTTTCTCCTGCCATGAAGGAACTCTGTAGATCCGTATGGGGCAATATGATCCCAAACCGTACATGGTTCAAGCGACCGATGATATCTGAGGTCCTCAATTCATCTCGCATGATATGAGCGAAGCTCTTTAAATCTGAACCGTTATTAAATCCCTTGTCCGGCTCTAGTAACAACACGGTTGCAAAGTCCTGATACCTCATTGACCTCATTATCTCAAGATCAGCAAGATAATCGAAAAACTCTTTTT
>JAXHSZ010000188.1:0-10625 GCA_034190725.1 Thermodesulfobacteriota bacterium | reverse complement strand
GATATGACTGGCCCTACGGCCACTTTACAGACCCCTGCTCCGAGAGCCATCAGGCTCTATTTCAGGAATCTGAATGATCAGGAAGGAATTCATGGACGGAAGATTAAAGTGATCGTTGAAGACGATCGTTATACCCTCCCTATGCATGTCTCTGCATTCAAGAAACTTGTATACCGAGACAATGTCTTCATGATGATGGAAATAGGATCCACTGGTGGTATCCTCACCCTTATGCCCCACTTTACCAAACTCAAGATTCCCAACTTTATGACCAGTACGTCAAGTATGTTTATCGATCCCCCCAGACCATATCATTTTACAAATGGTGCCACATATGAACAGGAGGTCAAGATCATATTCAATTGGCTGGTGAATATCTTAAAAGTAAAAGACTTAAGGGTAGGATTAGTCCGAACAGATACGGAACATGGAAAGGTGGGATCCCGTTCTGCACATGAGGAGGCAAAAAAATACGGGCTAAAACTGGCCGGAGAAATTGTGATTTCGCCCGGAGCCCTTGAGGCAAGCTCAGAGGTGCTCCGTTTGAAGAGAGCCAAGCCCAATTATGTGATTCTTCATCTGACCATTGCCAATTGCGCAGTTTTTTTAAAGGATGCAAGAAAATTTCGGTTGAATACTCCCTTTGTGGGTACCAAGTACACATGCATGGAAACTACTGTACAATTGGCCGGAAGCGCAGCCGAAAATTTTTATGCCACCAATTCCTTTGCAGCATGGTATGAGGACACACCTGGTGTGAGAGATGTCAGAAACGTAACACTGAAATATCAACCAGGCACTGAAAATGAAATACGTCCCCGGGCCCACATGCAGGGATGGAATGAAGCTGTGATTGTACATGAAGGATTGAAACGAGCTGGGAAGGACCTTACAAGAGAAGGTCTCATAAAAGCATGGGAAGGCATGAAAGATTTTGATATGCGAGGTCTCAGCAGCAACGTGACCTTTGGACCCGACAAACATCAGTGCTCCGAGTACTGTAAATTTTACAAGGCAAACGTGGAAAAAGGGATTCTTCTTCCAATCAGCGACTGGATAAAGGGCGAATAACGAAAAGGAAAATATATACACCTGTGAATGGAGCAAGGCAGGGGTATTCAATATAACGTGAAAGTATAATGAGATACATATTGTTATTGAGGAGGGATGTTTCATGAACAGAGCTTCAAGTTCGTGCGGAAAGTTACTGATTGTCTGTATGTTGATTTCAGTGGTGATTCATTTTGGGGTGAACAATGGAAATTGTGAACCTGTAAGAGGTGTTACCGATACTACCATAAAGATCGGGGGCATACTGGATCAAACCGGACCCATAGCAGGAGATATCGGACTCCCGGTAACGGAAGCCATAAAAGTGTATACAAGACACATAAATGATAGTGGAGGTGTCTTTGGAAGGAAAATAAAGTTTATTGTTGAGGATGACCGCTATTCAATACCGGCAGGCATAGCAGCCTTTAAGAAGCTTCTATTCAAAGACAAGATATTCTTGATGGTGGGTCCCGCGTCTGTGGGAGAGACAAAGGTGCTTTTTGGTCAGATAAAAAAACTCAAGGTGCCTACAATTACAGGAGCACCAGATGAGAGTGCCATAAATCCGTTAAAAAAATATATCTTTATGACATTCAATGTTTATGATGATCAGATTGGGGCGATCTTCGACTACATCGTCAATGATCTCAAACCGGAGAAGATTGATATCTCGTTGGTCTACTTTGATGCTGAGTCAGGGAAAGTTGCACTTCGGTCTACTAAAAAATGGGCTCAGTTTTTCAACCTTGACTTCAAAAAAGAGATCATAGGCATGGGAGCCCTGGATGCAACTTCTCAGATTATGAGCATGAAGAGGAATAAACCAACTCATATCATCGTCCATCACGGATCTCCCGGCGCTATTGTCTTGCTCAGAGAGTTGAAAAAATTTGGTATGAATATACCCGTTTACGGAACGATGGTCACATGCACAGAGGACACAGTCAGAATGGCGGGTTCTGCGTCAAAGAATTATATGGGCGCCCATCCTTTCTCGTCCTGGTATGATGAGATGGAGGGACCTGCCGAAATGAGGAGTGTTACTCTGAAGTATAAACCCGGCTCGGAAAAGCCGTATCGAAGTAAAATATATACCTTGGGTTGGAGTATGGCGGTTGTGCTTTACGAGGGTCTTCAGAGAGTAGGCAAGGATCTGAACACACAAAGTTTTTTGTCAGCCATGGAAGGCATCAAGAATCTAGACATGAAAGGGCTTTGCGGTCCAATGAGTTTTTCAGCTTCAAATCACAAAGGACTGGATTACTCAAGATTTTATAAAGCCGACCCTGCAAGTGGGAAGCTTATTCCTGTGGGAGATTGGAGAAAGCCCCCTCAAGGAAACACACAAGACAACTCAGTTGAAAATGAATAGGAATGAAGAAGGAGGAATGTGTATACAATGTTGTCAAAAACTGTTATTCGATCGTTGATTTTTTGTTTTTCTCTCGTGTTGATTCTCTCGTTCAGTGAAAGAGGATATGCTGACTCTGTTCGAGGTGTAACGGATGATACTATGAAGATCGGTGGTATAGCAGATCATACGGGTCCCATAGCCACCATATGCAAACCAATAATAGAAGCGTTCAAAAATTATACACGTTATACCAATGAGCATGGCGGTATTCATGGAAGAAAGATCAAGCTGATTATGGAAGATGATCGCTATTCCATTCCCGCCGGCATAGCAGCATTTAAAAAGCTTCTTTACAGAGATAAAGTGCTGGCGCTTTTGGGACCTGTTTCCATTGGGGAAACAAAGGCATTGTATAATCAAATTGAAAAATTGAAGATTCCAACCGTCCCGGTTGTTCCTGAGGAATCCGCCATTAAACCATTTAAGAGGTACATTTTTCTTCCCCATGATTTTTACGATGATGAAATCGGGGTTATATTCGAGCATATTCTTAAAGATCTGAAAGCGGAAAATCCAAAGATTGCATTTGGTTATCCAGATGTAGAATCCGGCAAGATCGTGAGAAAATCTGCGGAAAAATGGGCCAAATTTCATGGCCTCAACCTTCATCTTGAGGTTTTCGGGCTCACTGCAATGGAGGCGGCATCTCAGGTTTTTTATCTATGAAACGAAGGAAAGTAGAGTATATTATAATGCATCATGCCATTCCGGTAACAGCCACCCTTTTGCGGGATTTGCGAAAATTCGGTTTTAAAGTTCCTGTTTTCGGGACTTTCCCAAACTGTACGGAAGATACCGTGAGAATAGCCGGAACAGCATCCAAGAATTATACCGGCGCTCATTCTTTTGCTTCCTGGTACGATGACAGCCCCGGAATGGTTGAGGTCAGGGAGATCACCCTAGGATATCACCCCGGTACTGAAAAGCCTTATAGAAGTAAAAACTATGCTGTGGGATGGGTTATGGCAAGGATACTTTACGAAGGAATAAAGAGAGCAGGAAAGGATCTGAACGGGGAGACATTAGTAGCGGGCTTGGAAACCATACAAAATCTGGACACAAAAGGGATCTGCGGTCCCATTTCATACTCATCTCAGAGCCATAAAGGATTGGATTATTGTAAACTCTTTAAAGCGGATCCTGAAAGCGAGAAACTCCTGCCCATCAGTGACTGGAGGAAACCTTCAACTGAAAAATAAAAAATTCAATTCGAGAGGTGGTTCCTATGAAAAACAGGCTATTCGGATTTGTTCTTCGGTCTTTTATTGTTGGTCTTCTCTCACCGGCGTTATTTTTCTTTCTCATGGATGAGGGATATGCTCAATCAGTCAGAGGTGTGACAAACGATACCATTAAGATCGGTGGTATAGCCGACCACACAGGTCCCATAGCAACAATATGCAAACCAGTAATAGAGGCATTCAAGAACTACACGCGTTATACGAACGAGCAGGGTGGTATTCATGGAAGAAAGATTAAGTTGCTGATGGAAGATGACCGGTATTCCATACCGGCCGGGATTGCAGCATTTAAGAAATTACTGTATAGGGACAAGGTTCTGGCACTCCTGGGCCCTGTCTCTATTGGTGAGACGAAAGCCCTGTACCATCAGATCGAAAAACTGAAGATTCCTACTCTACCCGTGGTTCCTGAGGAATCGGCAATAAAACCGTTTAAGAGGTATATATTTCTTCCCCATGATTTCTACGACGATGAGATAGGGGTTGTCTTTGAGTACATTATGGAAGAACTTGAGGTAGAGAATCCTAAAGTCGGGTTCGTAACAGCAGACCGCGAATCAGGGAAGATGGTGAAGGCATCGGCACAAAAATGGGCAGATTTTCATGGACTCCCACTCCATACGGAAATCCTCCCGGCGAGCGCACTGGAAGCAGTTTCTCAGATTTTATCTATGAAAAGGAAAAAGATCAATTGTATGCTGGTTCATCATGCGATTCCGGTAACGGCAAGACTTCTCAGGGACATAAGAAAATACGGTCTCAAAGTCCCTGTCTTTGGAACATTTCCCAACTGTACGGAAGATACCATAAGGACAGCGGGGAAGGCATCGGAAAACTATATTGGTGCCCATTCTTTTACCTCATGGTATGATGAAAGTCCGGGTATGGCTCAGGTGAGAGAGATCACCCTGAATTTCCATCCAGGAACGGAAAAGCCCTATAGAAGCAAGAACTATGCTGTGGGATGGGTCATGGCAACAGTGCTCTACGAAGGGATAAAGAGAGCAGGGAAAGACCTCAATGCTGAGACTCTTGTTGCTGCTCTGGAGACCATACATCACTTGGATACAAAAGGGATATGTGGACCTATCACGTTCAGCGCTACAGATCGAAAGGGCCTGGATTATTGCAAACTCTTCAAAGCAGATCCTGAAAACGGCAAGCTTATACCCATAAGTGAGTGGAGGAAACCAAAGAAGCAGAAATAGCCTGTCGTTCACAAAAAGCGGCGCTCTAATGAGATAAACCAGAGTGCAGATGCCTGGAGTTATTGAGAGATCTTTTAAGAACAAAACTGTGAACCGATAACTGTTAACTCGGCTAACCGCAGGTTGAATTATTTTGCATATAATATGAGGGGAGGGATTGATTATGATGTTTAAATCTCACGTGCTGGTTGTATGTTTTGTGTTCATTGTTTTGGTTTTTTCACAGAGCAGTCTGTCATACGGAAAGGAGGTAAGGGGTGTAACCGACGACACAATAAAGATAGCAATTATTGGGGATGTGACGGGGCCTCTGGCAGACACATGGAAGTATGGTATCGCGTCGTTCAGAACATATTGTCAATATATAAACGATCAAGGAGGCATTCATGGGAGAAAGCTGAAATTGCTCATCGAAGATGATCGTGGAAATATAGCAATGTCCATTGCTGCCTTTAAAAAGATTGTTTTCAAAGATAAGGCCCTTGCATTTCTCGGTCCGGGACAGGGTGGCGGGAATATCGCCCTCTTCAAACAGATAGAAAGGGAAAAGATCGTGAATATCCCGGCTGGTCTGGAGTCCAAACTCTCTGTTCCCCCAAAGAAATATATATTCGCCATAGGTGCGACCCATGAGGATGCCGTAGCTGTGAGTATGGATTATGTGATGAAAGACCTCAAGGCAAAAAATCCCAAGTTCGCTGTTGTGTATCCGGATATTGAATTCGGGAAAGCCGGTCTGCACGGTGCAAAGGATCGAGCCAAGTTTTACAATTTAGACATACGTACTGAAGTACTCGGTGTGGGGGCTCTTGATGCCACTTCGCAGATTCTTAATTTAAAACGGGCTAAAGTGGATTATGTCATCGTACAGCATATTGCCGTTACTGCAGCAGGATTGATAAGGGACGCAAGAAAGTTTGGTTATAGGCCCACCTTTTTAGGTACACAATGGGTTTGCAGTCAGGATTTGATAAAACTCGCTCGGAAGGCTGCAGAAAATACATATGTCTCAAATATATATGGCCAGTGGCATGAGGATGCACCGGGCATACAAGAGGCCAGGGAAGCCACACTCAAATACCGTAAAGACCTGGATATCATGAAAGACAGCGGCTATTTTCAGGGATGGATTGCCGGTATGGTCTTCACCGAGGGGATGAAGAGGGCCGGAAAAAACCTGACCGGCGAAACTTTAATGCTCGCCATGGAGAGCATACAGAATCTTGACACGGGGGACATATGCGGCCCTGTTAGTTTCGGCAAGAACAACCGTCGGGGTCAGAAATATGTGAGGCTTTACAAAGCCGATGTGGAAAAGGTCAGGTTTATGCCCATTACAAAGTGGCGGACGCCTGTGACAGAGTAATATTTCAATAAAGGAGGACAGTAATGAAAAGACTGAATTTTCAGGTATTCATGATCCTTGGTTTCATAATGTCTCTATTGCTTTTTCCCAAAGGAAACACAGCGTATTGTAAGGAGGCGAGACAGGTTAAGGGAGACGTGTTAAAAATCGGTGCAATAATCGATCTTACAGGCCCCACATCCAATGTGGGAGTTGTCATGATAGAAGCCTACAAGAACTTTATCCGTCATATCAATGAGGAAGGAGGTCTGTATGGAAGAAAGATAAAGTTGATTGTTGAGGATGACCGGTATTCCATACCTGCAGGAATAGCGGCATTCAAGAAGCTCCTTTTCAGAGATCAAGTCCTTGCCCTTATGGGGCCGATTTCCATTGGGGAAACCAAAGTGTTGTTTCGACATATCGAGAAGAATAAAATACCCACTTTGCCGTGGGCACCTGACAAGTCTATAATGGATCCATACAAGAGATATATATTTCCAACAAATGGTTTTTACGATAATGAGTGGGGAGTGATCCTGGATTATATTATGAATGAATTAAAACCGAAGAATCCGAAGATTGCCCTCGCCACTGTTGATGTTGAATCGGGCAAAGTTGTGAAGGAATTGGCCGACAAATGGGCGGGATTTCATGGGTTAAAATTGCATCATGAGACGGTTTCCATAGATGCCATGGATGTCACATCTCAAGTTCTGACCATGAAAAGAGCCGGTATAACTCACATCTTATTACATCATGTTGCACCAGGGGCTGCTGCCATTCTCAAGGAATTACGGAAGTTTGGTATGAACATTCCCCTATTTGGAACATCCGCTGCATGTACGGAGGATGTTATCAGGATATGCGGGGAGACATCAAAGAATTTTTGGGGTGCAAGTGCGTACAGTTCCTGGTATGATGACACCCCTGGAATGGAAAAAGTCAGGGAAATAAGTATGAAATATAATCCTGATGCGGAGAAGTCATATAGAATCAAGAGTTATTCCTGGGGGTGGGTTATTCCTGTTATCCTTCAAGAAGGCTTGAAGAGAGCAGGAAAGGATCTGGACGGAGACAAGCTCGTTTCCGCCCTGGAGACCATAAGAGATCTGGACACAAAGGGGATTTGTGGACCTATAACCTATACCCCCACCATACACTATGGGTTGAATTATAATAAAATTTTTAAAGCTGATCCTTCATCCGGCAAACTCGATCCGATGACAGACTGGAGGTTGCCTCCTACAAAGTAGGGACACGAGAATTGTCACTCCTGCATGATGATTCATTTGATAGATTTCCACAGTTTGAGGCTCTGTTATGGATGGAACTTATAATCCGGTTTTAATGTCTTGTGTTGGAACCTTCTGTGAGGAATGCTGATTTCTTTCTAATAAAAGTAGGGGCAATTCATGAATTGCCCCTACTACAGCAACAATGTAAGAACATGATTTTGTGTATGAGATCATGGCCTAAGTTGAGTGATTCTTTCCTACTGCGAGGCTGTATCTTACTGACTCTGAAGCAAAAAACGTTTCGAATCGAACTCACTGAAGGATTGGTTTCACTTCCGTCCGATTCGAATCGTTTTTTACTCCATATTCAGCAATCTACAACCTCTCGTAACGGAAAGAATCACTCAACTTAGGCCTGAACAAAGGAGGTTGCTCATGTATAAGGAGAGACGCTTGGCCGGGATTTTTCTCATCTGTTTCTTTTTTGTGATTTTGTCTTTTTCACTGAGCAGTAATGCCTCTGGTGAAGAGGCGAGGGGTGTGAAAAAAGACGTGGTAAAAATCGGAGTTATATTGGATCTTACAGGCCCCACTTCCAATGCCGGAGTAATATTGATAGAGGCCTACAAGAACTTCATTCGTTATGTAAATGATACCGGTGGTATACATGGAAGGAAAATAAAATTTGTAGTTGAGGATGATCATTATTCTATGCCGGCAGGGATAGCGGCATTTAAAAAACTGCTTTTTAAAGATCAGGTACTGGCAATTCTGGGACCGGTTTCAGTAGGTGAAACACGGGCATTATTTCGCCATATTGAAAGACATAAAATCCCCACATTACCGTGGGCTCCTGACAGATCAGTAAGAGATCCATACAAAAGGTATGTTTTCCCAACAAATGGATACTATGCGAATGAACTGGGGGTGCTCTTTCACTATATTCTGAATGATTTGAAAGTGGTAAATCCAAAAATGGCCTTTTGCTATCCGGATGTTGAATCAGGGAAGCTTTTAAAAGATTGGGCTGAGGATTGGGCCGGATTTTTCGGATTAAAACTCCATTTGGAGATTATACCACTCAGCGCTATTGATGTGACTTCACAGGTTCTCAGTATGAAGAGAGCAGGTGTAACGCATGCCATATTAGGTCATGTTGCCCCTGGTGTGGTTGCTATGCTTAAGGATATGAAGAAGTTCGGTCTTAAAATTCCTTCCTTTGGATTATCAGCCGGTTGTACAGAGGATGTTATCAGGATAGGAGGTACTGTAACAGATGGTTTTGTTGCTCCCAGCGAATACAGTTCATGGTATGAAGAGAGCCCCGGGATGGCAAAGATGAGGAAAATCAGTACAAAATATAATCCAGATGCTGACAAGTCATATAGAATAAAGAGTTATTCTTTGGGATGGGTTATTCCTCTTATTTTTTGTGAAGGAATGAAAAGAGCAGGAAAAGAACTGGATGGGGAAAAGTTGGTATCTGCTTTAGAGACGATGCAGGATTTTGATACCCAGGGTATCTGTGGCCCCATAAATTATACTCCTACGATGCATTATGGGTTGAGTTACAACAGGCTTTTCAGAGCTGATCCAAAAAGGAATCAGCTTGTTCCAATCACCGATTGGAGGCTGCCACCGGAAAGAAAATAGGGGCAATTCATGAATTGCCCCTGTGTCTTCATACAATGAATAGTATGAATCCCGGCAGAAATACAGGGTGGGCTGTGCCCACCAGAACAGACCAATAAAAACAGTAAACAAGGAGGTTCATTATGGGAAAACAGTACTTGTTTCGGGTTTTATTTGTTGTGTTTCTGGTTTTGACCGTATTCGTTTTGCAAGGGAACATAGTCTGCAGCAAAGAAGTAAGAGGTGTAACAAAAGACCAAACAAAAATAGGAGTAATTGTCGACCTCACAGGTCCCACTTCCAATGTTGGTGTTATGATGATAGAGGCCTACAAGAATTTCATTCGTCATGTAAATGATACCGGTGGCATACATGGAAGGAAAATAAAGTTTATCGTTGAGGATGACCATTATTCCATACCTGCGGGGATAGCAGCATTTAAGAAGTTACTTTTTAAAGATCAAGTAATGGCAATCATGGGGCCGGTTTCTGTCGGGGAAATAAAGGTTCTTTTTCGTCATGTAGAAAAACAGAAGATTCCGATACTGCCATGGGCTCCGGACAAGTCCGTAAGAGAACCTTATAAAAGGTATATTTTTCCAACGAATGGATATTATGCGAATGAACTGGGAGTACTCTTTCACTATATTCTGAATGAGTTGAAACCTGTCAACTTGAAAATGGCATTTTGTTATCCGGACGTGGAATCGGGCAAGGCCCTGAGAGATTGGGCTTTGGATTGGGCAAAGTTCTTTGGAATGAAACTCCATTTAGAGGTCATACCTATAGGGGCTATTGATGTAACATCGCAGGTTTTGAGTATGAAAAGAGCCGGCATAACACATGCAATAGTAGGCCACGTTGCACCGGGGGTGGCCGCAGTACTCAAGGATATGAAGAAGTTCGGCCTGAATATCCCTTCGTATGGTTTATCAGCCGGTTGCACCGAAGATGTCATACGAATAGCCGGCAAAGCCACAAAAAACTATTTATCAACCAGTGCATATAGCTCGTGGTATGAAGACAGCCCTGGAATGAAAAAATTAAGAGAGGTAAGTATTAAATACAATCCAGACGCAGAGAAGTCTTATAGAATCAAGAGTTACTCAATTGGATGGGTTGTTCCTACAATCCTGTGTGAAGGATTACGAAGGGCAGGAAGGGACCTGGATGGCGAGAGATTAGTAGATGCTTTGGAAACCATGAAAGAGTTTGATACTCAAGGTGTATGCAGCCCTATTTCGTATACCCCTTCCAGCCATTATGGGTTGAGTTACAGCAAGATTTTCAAGACAGATCCTGAAAAAGTCGAGCTTGTTCCCATCACCGACTGGAGGTTGCCACCCGCAAGAGAATAATCTCGAGTATGCTATATAGAAAGTTCCGTGGACGATTTTGGCAATTTAAAAAGTTGATGAAATGTATCAACCGTCGTGAAAATTCGAATATCAAAATCCAAAATCCGAAACAATATATAACCTAAATTGAGCGATT
>JAXHSZ010000187.1:0-2845 GCA_034190725.1 Thermodesulfobacteriota bacterium | reverse complement strand
TGCTCCCAAAGTGCTTCGGCCCTCCAAACTCCGCAAAAAACTCGTCCTTGCGAATCCTCTCACCCATGTACCTCGGACTGATCTCCAAAGGAATCTCCTCAATCGCCTCCTCTAGATCTTCGGGTACATGATGAATCTTTCCTTCAGGAATCTTAACCATCATTTTCCCTCCTTTGTAACGTTTTCACATACATCGTAATCAACACAGTATTTACATTAACAAACAGAATGCAATTTGAAATCCCCTCCCTCCTCTTGTGAATTATCTTAATCCTTCCGTAACATCTTACTACAAAAATCATACCAATCTTTCTTTTATGAATAAAAAAAATAATACTCTTCAGTGAAAAAAACTTATAAAATTGCGTAACATATGAACTTATCTAATATTTTTTAAAAGCAATGTGCACATTTTAAAATGATTGAATCCATTATACAATACATATAAAGATAAAAATCAAAATCTTCACCCATTGATTGCACATATTTAGATGCAATAAAAATCATTCACTGGATACATCTTTGTGCACGTCGTATCTGAAAACGTATCCCCTATAGGAAAAGTAGCTGTTCTCGGTTGACCGTTCACAGAGAGTGCTCATCCATAAATGGGGCTTTGTGAAAGGGAATATCAAAAGAACTCCAGATCTTATTTTGTGGTGGCTTTTTTCTGTTTTCTTTTTTCGGGGAGGGCTTCAGGTCTGATATTAAGGCGGGTCAACTTCTTTACCAGCGTGTTCCTATGAATCTTGAGGATCTTTGCAGCCTCTGTTTGATTCCAATTGGTCTTTTCTAATGTCTGAAGGATGAATCTCTTTTCAAATGCTTCTTTGATCTTTGTCAGGCCCATTTCTTCGTCCTGTATCTCCTCCATCTCCTGGGTGAACTGCTCTCCGTCCATAAAAAGTTCTATTGGAAGGCTGTTCAATGAAATGATCTTATTTTGCTTGGAAAGCACAACCAGCCTCTCAACCAGGTTCTGAAGCTCTCTGACATTTCCCGGCCAGGAATATCTGCAGAGTGCAGCAAGAGCTTCGGGTGAAAACCTTTCAATCTTCTTGTTATACTGTTTGTTGTATGTTTCGAGAAAATACTCGGCCAAAAGCGGTATATCTGCTATCCGTTTCCTCAATGGAGGGAGATGGATGGGTACGACATTGAGACGAAAATAGAGGTCACTTCGAAATCTGCCTTCTTTTACCTCCTTTTCTAAATCTATGTTTGTGGCGGCAATCACTCGTACATCCAGATTGATATTTTTATGACTCCCAATCCTTTGAATCTGTTTTTCCTGTAAAGCCCGGAGTAATTTGGACTGGAGATCGATACGAAGCGCAGATACTTCATCAAGAAAGAGAGTGCCTCCATGAGCATGCTCAAACTTTCCCATGGTACGGGCCTGTGCACCGGTAAACGCACCTTTCTCGTATCCAAAAAGCTCGCTCTCCATGAGTTCCGAAGGTATAGCGCCACAGTTCACTACGACGAATGGTCTGTCCTTTCTGTCTCCTTGATAGTGGATTGCCCTGGCAACAAGTTCTTTCCCGGTTCCGCTCTCTCCTGTAATCAAGACACTGGTGGAAGTAGAGGCCACTTCTTCAATGATGGTAAATATTTCCCCCATCTTTCTGTCTTGGCTGATAATCTGTCCAAACCTGTGCCGGCTTTTCGTTTTCGAACGAACATCCTCTATCTCTTTCTGGAAGCGTTGCTTAATGAGAATCTCACCCAGAAAGGAAATGAAATGGGCTTCTTCAGTTGGCTTTGTTATACAGAGACTGGCACCCAACCTCAAGTAGCCTGGGAGGCTCCTCAATATTGCTAAATATGACACCAGAACCACATCAATATCCTCGTTGATCTCCTTTACCTTTTTTACGAATTTCACCCCTTCCGTATTGGATGCCTCGAAACTGAGTAGAACCAAATTGATCTTATTTTCTTTGATGATATCCAGGGCCGTTCGATCTCCCTCTGCAGTAAATACATGATAACGGTCCTCGAGTATGGCCTTTATGGACTCACGGAATTCTTCTTCATCATCAACTATTAAAATGGATTCCTTGTCTCTCAACAGATCCTCACTGGGTAAATAATTGCATTATTCGGAGATTTTTCTTAGGGCTCATCAAGACTACTGATGGAGGGCTTGTTCCCCGAATGAATCTTCCATCTGTGCCTGTATGCTCAGCAATTCGCTATTTTCTTAAAATATTGCGGTCTATTCTTCCCTCTTACACGGTACGTTCGGTAAAGACACTCTCCATATCATGTTTAGGATTTGACCATTGTTAAAGTGACTTCTCTGAAAACCGCTCATTTCTATTATTAACTGTTTTGTCATATTAATACAATAAGATAATATTTCAAGAAGAAAATATCTACAGAATTGTCCATTAGATTCTTCAGGTTTTTTCGACATGTGCGGTTAGGAAGGGTTGTGGCAAGCGGTGAACTTGACCACTGCACAGGTCAGATTTTTTGAAGGGTTATGAATGGCGGTGCCGAATGAATCTTCCTACAGCCTGTGCGGCCCTTCCCAAAGTAGGATACACGGGTAAGCCAAGGGATGAGAGTTTTCCTTGGAGCGACAGTGTTTTTCCAAGGATTTCTTCAGTGGCGCCTTTGTGAAGAACCACCGCCATCGGTTTAGAACAAACGTCTCTGGCGGAAGTAACTGATTCTATCATCTGGTCTAATAGCTCATCCTCCTGTTCAGTGGGAAACATGTCTATGGCCAAAGGCATGATCAAGAAATCAATGCCTTCCCACTCAGAAACGATCCTGACAGTATTGACAAACTTCTCAGTGTCCCACACCAACCACTGGGTGTCGACCGGATTTC
>JAXHSZ010000186.1:0-24883 GCA_034190725.1 Thermodesulfobacteriota bacterium | reverse complement strand
ATAAGTATAATGTTTCAGGTTTTTTATGAATCGGAGTGGGCAAGGAGTTTCTTTACGACAGGAAAAAGCTTTCTAATAAAAAAGAGTATAGAATAAGGGATTCTGGTTTGCAAGGAAAAAATCGTTTCATCAATAATCAAAGTTACCGTGAGTTTCCTCAGAGGCCTTGTCGATATCGACAATGCTTATATCACCTACATAATTACATGTCTCATATCGGGTGATTGACATTATCTTTTTTGTTACTCTTGCTATTTTGTCGACCTGTTTGTTTATGTCTGCAATCTTCATATAGAGGGGGTCGGTTTTTTGCAGCTCCATCAAAAGCATTTGAGTATATACAGAGGCTACTTGTATTGGCTGATTCAATTCATGACATACGGCCCCTGCCAACTCTACAACACCTTGGAACCGTTCCTGTTTGAGTCTCTTCTCTTCCAAACTGTGGGATTCAATGGCATATTTCCTGGACATCAACTCATGATATTCAAGAGCGTCTCTTACCTCAATTTTCAATTTTGTCGTATCCCATGGTTTAGTAATGAAACGGTAAACATGTCCATTGTTAATGGCCGCTATAGCTGCTTCAAAATCAGGGTGGCCGGTCAAGATAATCCGGACTGCAGAGGGTAAAATCTCTCTGATTTTTTCCAAGAAAACCGTGCCCTCCATTCCAGGCATCCGCTGGTCCGATATGACTACAGCGGGTCTTATCTCCTCTATTTCGTTCAAGACTTTTACAGGATTGTCCGAGGTTACAATCTCATACGGTTCATTCCTAAAGATCCGTATTATTGCCTTAAGGATATTGTGTTCATCATCTACAAATAAAACTTTCTTTCTCATTTATTTACCTTAGTGATAATAATTTTGCTGAAACTTCAATTAAAAGCTGCGAAGAGGTCATACGCTTTGTATGTGGTGTCAGGATTCAGACTGAAAATACAGCGAATTTTGATATATGAAAATCTATACAAATGGAATAATGACATAACCACAGGATACAAGCTTTATCATTGTCATTCGATGATATTTGATAAGTAGATTTTAAGTGTGATAATCAGTGTGGATTTTACCCTCCTTTTAGAATTATTCGGCTGTTGTTTGAAAAAGTTTAGGATGTTCTTCAGGCTGGTTTAAAATATTTGTGATAGGAGTCGCCTGTCCACAAAGCCTGTTTTCCGCAATCTCTGTGTCAGGCTCAGATGTAGGGACACATTGCAATGTGCCTCTACATACCGTATTTATTTTTGTGGTTTTAAATTTGTGTGGCGGGCGATGTGGGATTCGAACCCACGACCTTTGGTTCCGGAGACCAACGCTCTCTCCTCTGAGCTAATCGCCCTTTTTATTGCATTTCAAAAAAAGTAACTGTTTTTGATACTGAAGTCAATATCAAATACGGTTTCAGTTGAGGCTTTTCTTTATTTTTCCGGCAATCCGATTTACTTCTCTTTTCACGCTCTCTTCATCTATGGCAAGGACTTTTCGATCTTTCATAATCAGTTTTCCGTTGATTATAGTAGTGATTACATCTGCTCCACTCACTGCATATACAAGATGAGAGTATATATTATAAAGAGGTGTGAGATGGGGTTTGTTCATGTCGATTATGATTATATCGGCCTTCTTTCCAATTTCAAGTCTGCCCACGGTATTATCCAGACCCAAAACTCCGGCACTTCCGACAGTGGCCATCTCCACAACTTCCTTGGCATTCATTACTGTGGGGTCAGCATGCATGACTTTATGTAATTTGGCAGCAGTATCCATTTCCTGGAACATGTCCAGGTCGTTGTTGCTGGCACATCCGTCAGTACCCAGACCCACGGGGATCCCTCGTGACATAAGTTCCGGGATTGGGGCGATTCCTGACGCCATCTTCATATTGCTCTCCGGGTTGTGAACCACCTTTACTCCACACTCTTTCAGGATATCCATCTCATCATCCGTCAAGCAGACACAGTGATCTGCAATCAGGTTCCTGTCAAGTACGCCAATATCCTTCAAGTAAAACACGGGAGTCATGCCGTATTCATTCTTTATCTGCTCAACCTCTCCTTTGCTTTCAGAAAGGTGTATAAGGTAGGGTACTCCGTGATTGAGTGTCAATTCCTTCACTTGTTTCAGGGTTTTGGATGAGCATGTATAGGCGGCATGACAAAAGAGAGCGGGCGATATTGTGGAGTGATCTGCATTGGAAAGAAGAAACTCTTCAGCAATCTGAAGGTTCATCTCCGGATCTTTCACATCGGGTGTGGGCAGATCAACGATCCCTTGGGCAAGGACCGCCCTCATTCCAACCTCTTTTACAGCCCGAACTGCCTGATTTTCAAAAAAGTACCCGTCGCAAAATGTCGTTGTCCCGGATTTGATCATCTCCACGCAGGCGAGGAGGGTCCCGTAGTAGACTAACTCCTCATCCACGTTCAACGATTCAGCAGGAAAGATATAGTTGTTGAGCCAGTCCATCAGGGGGAGGTCGTCCGCAAGTCCTCTGAAGCAGACCATTGCCGCATGGGTATGGGCGTTTATGAGCCCGGGCATAATGACGCAATCCTGAGCGTGTATGATTTCTCTGGCCTGAAAGGGGTCCTTTCCATTCCGTGCATCACCGATGAAGGTAATTCGATCATCTTTTACGGCAATACAACAATCTTCAATTGTATCCCGCTCAGGAGAGAGAGTAAGGGCGGTTCCTCCCTTGATCAGGATGTCCACTTCCCTAAGCATAGATTCAGAGCCCGCGCTATTACTCATTATTCCCTCTCATATTTTGCTTGAACTTTCCTGCGATCTCTCTCACGTTCTTCATTGCGTCATCCTGGTCAATGGTCAAAACCTTTCGATCTTTCATCACCAATGTTCCATTAATAATGACTGTTTCAACATCCGCTCCATTGACCGTATATACGAGATGGGAATAAACATTATAGAGAGGTGTGAGATGGGGTTTGTTCATGTCGATTATGATAATATCGGCCTTCTTCCCCTCTTCCAACGTTCCAATTGTATCATCGAGTCCAAGGACCTTGGCACTGCCGATAGTGGCCATCTCCACCACTTCCTTGGCATTCATTACCGTCGGATCGGCACGCATGACTTTATGCAACTTGGCTGTAGTATCCATCTCCTGGAACATGTCCAAGTTATTGTTGCTTGCACATCCGTCGGTTCCCAGACCCACTGGGACCCCTCGTGACATGAGTTCGGGGATCGGGGCCGTGCCGGAGGCCAGTTTCATGTTGCTCTCAGGATTGTGCGCGACCTTTACACCAAACTCTTTCAAAGCATCCATCTCATCATCCGTTAAACAGACACAATGGTCCGCAATCAGATTCTCACCAAGGAAACCGATACTCTTTAAAAGGTGGACCGGACTTTTTCCATACTTATCCTTCACCTCTTTCACTTCCCCTTCGGATTCCGAAAGGTGGGTGATGAGAGGAACATTATATTTACATGAAAGTTCTTTGGTAGCCAATAAAAAATCAGGGGAACATGTATACACAGCATGTGGTTCTACAGCGGGAGTGATCAATGGATCTCCTTTCCATTTATTGATAAGCCATTCGGTATACTCCAAACCCTCTTTATGGGATTTAACATTAGGGGAAGGAAAATCAAAGAGCACCTCTCCCACTACTGCTCTCATTCCTGCACGTTTTGCCGCTTTGGCAACTTCATCCTCGAAGAGATACATGTCGCAGAATGTGGTTGTGCCGGAAAGAATCATTTCATTACATGCCAATAAGGCGCCATGGAAGACCAGATCCCCATCAGCTTTACTTTCTGCGGGGAATATGTATTTGTTTAACCATTCCATCAATGGGAGGTCATCCGCCATCCCCCTGAAGCAGACCATTGAGGCATGGGTGTGAGCATTCACCATACCCGGCATAACGAGTCCCCCGTCAGCTTTTATCTCCTCTTTTGCATTAAAGGGTACCTTGTGAGGATTGTCGTCACCTATATATACTATGAGATCATCCTTTACAGCAATGGTTCCGTTATGAATGATTTCCTTGCCCGGAACCATTGTAAGTATAGTGTCACCGTAAATTAATAGATCAGCATCTTTGCTGGGGAGTCTGTCATTCATGTGTTTGTCTTCCTCGTTTGTTGAAGGGGAGTTGAGAAGCTCTTTGAGGAACGTCCAGCATACAGGCCACCCTCGTGTCTTCCCATAATTTGGAGTCTCGGTATTTTTCAGATCTCCATCTCTTTGACGGTTCTTTCTACCAACCTGACCAGCTTTGGAGTGGCGCTTTCGGCAACGGCTATTATGTCTTCCAGTGGGTGGGATGTATAGTTGTCCGGTAGGTTCACATTTGAAATGACCGACAGGCCCAACACTTTAATGCCGGAATGAACGGCAACAATAACCTCCGGAATAGTGGACATGCCGACAGCATCAGAACCGATCATCCTCAAGAACCTTGTTTCTGCACATGTCTCCAGACTGGGGCCTGACACACCCACATAGACTCCTTTATGGACGCGAATTTTCTCATCCAGGGCCACATCTTCAAGGAGACTGATCAAGTCCTCCGCATATGGCTGTGTCATATCTGGAAATCTGGGGCCCAGGGTGTCCGGATTGGTACCTATGAGGGGATTGTTCCCTGTGAGATTGATATGATCTGCTATAATCATGATATCACCTGGACTGAACCTGGGATTCAATCCCCCTGCGGCATTTGAGATGATCAAGACTTCAATACCGAATGCTTTCATCACTCGCAGGGGAAAGGTAACCTGCTCCATGGAATACCCTTCATAATAGTGAAACCTCCCCTGCATTGCAAGGACTTCTTTTTCAGACAAAGTGCCGAAGATCATATTACCAATATGACCTTTGACTGTTGATGTTGGGAAATGAGGTATATTTTCGTAAGGGACTGTTTTCTCAATCTGTATACTCTCAACAAGGCCACCAAGCCCTGTACCCAGCACAATACCAATACGAGGCATCATCTCTGTCTGACTTGCTATATATCCTCTGGCTTCCTCGATCTTCTCTAAAAGCTTCATTTTGTCTCCTGAAAAATAGGGTTCCTTCATGATAACACTTTAGCTTTTTGAAGGATTCGCATCAATTGCGATCAGATTCTAATCCGTTTAAAACTCGCATTAAAATTTGACCACCGTTGAAGCTTACTGACAGCTTACCACTATAATTAATACCGTTTATGAATAATATTAAGCAACTACTGCGGATGCAAATACCCAGTTCTCACAAAATGATGGGATAAAAGACTTTCTGAAATCTATACTTGTGAAGTATCTTGATAAAATCCCCTCTATGAGTTGAAATGTTTCTTCATCGTATTCAGAACAACACTGAAGGGTTACCATGCCTCCTTTAAGTAAGCTTTTATTAATTCTAAGAAAGAGGTCATTGAGAAATATTGATCGCTCTATACGTATAAAAGCCTCAGGGTGCATGGTCAGGTCATAAATAACAGCGTCAAAGCCATGTTGGTTCTCAAGAAATGTGTATGCATCGTCGATCACAACTTCGACATTTGGGTGATTGAATGCTTCGTTACTTATGGGCTTCAGAAATTCATGGGAGACCTTTATCACTTCTTCATCTATATCAACCAAAACAACGCTTTTGGGATTATACTTCAACAGTTCAGAGAGAACTCCTCCGTCTCCTCCTCCAAGAATAGCGACCTTATTGAGCTTTTTTCCTGCTTCGATTAATGGGTAGACCATACTCATGTTATAGATATGGGCATCTTTCTCCGCTATCTGTAAGTCCTTGTCCAAAAACAACATCCTTCCGAAATTCTCATTTTCAATGATGTCTATCTGTTGGTATTTTGATTTTCTGCTCAATATTTCCTTCGTGATGTGATATCTCACCTCAAATCCATAGCCGGAAAAGGTTGTAATCCAGTCTTTATTGGCTATGTCAAGAGGATTTCCCCTGAGAAGCTCCATGATTCTTACAGACTTTGGCATGAGTTCACTCTTGAGAGAGTCCAGCAATCTCATATGCGGCTCGGACATTGTTGAACAAGAAAAAATATCCACGGAAGCATGCCTGGCCTCAGGATACGTATGAATCGCAACATGAGATTCGCCGATGATCCCTATGACAGTGACTCCGATGGGATTGAATTGATAGCTGTTTGTGGTGATAAGGGTTAATCCGCTTTTTCCTATCCCGATCCTGAGTGCTTCTTCCAGTGCTATTCTGTCGTTGAGAATGTCTTCAGAACAATAGATGAATTCTGCAACATGATGTGTTCCTAAAGGTTTCATAGAAATAAAATGATTTCCCTCCTTTTCATATTTGGGAGCCTTGTGAGCGTTTGTTCCGAATGGGATTGAATGGCGTATTGGACCAAATAACAAGTGATTTTAGAGTGTTAAAGAAAACTAAAAGAGAAAAAAGACCTTAGAAAACTATTACATGCAGGGATATCTGTCAAGCTAAAACCAAAACAAAAAGACTATTGGTGGAATCCTGTAAAAACTTAAAAAAACGCAACGGTGTAGCTTTTTGAAAAGAGTCACTTCAACGGCAATCAAATTCTAATCCGTGTAAAACTCGCATCCAAGTGAACGAAAGAAAGAACCGCGTATCATCATTCAAGTCACTCTCTCCATTTCGACCTATTTCAGCCATAGAATATGAGGTAATTCCCTGTTCTTTCTTAACGCTCACTAAGATGCTCAGACAATACACGCAATAAAATTTGACCGCCGCCGAAGCTTGCTGATAGCTTTTTATTTCATTGCATGAAAATAATATAAAAAAGCATTATTTCTCAATCGGGCTTCTTCAGGACATGAGTAAGATCACCTCGTAATCATGATAACTCAACATTCCTAAAGAAATCGGATACTTCTTTCCTGGTGGTCATGTTTTTGAGCATTTCCCTGTTCTCTTTTTTTCTCAAGACAAAAGATATCTCCGAGAGCAACTTCAGATGATCGCCAGTCTCTCTTTCAGGAGAGAGAAAGAAGAAGATAATGTTTACAGGCTTTCCGTCTATGGAAGAAAACAGAACACCTTCATCTCTATGTATACCCAAAGCACAGATGAGATTTTCTACCAGGTCGGTTCGTATGTGTGGTATAGCTATGCCATCACCAATCCCTGTTGATTGGATTTTCTCTCTTTTGACCACATCTTTAAGCAATTGTATCTTTGTTTTCCTTTCGATCTCCCCACTCTCAGTCAGACATTCCAACATCTCATCTATTACCCCTATTTTGTCGACTCCTGTGAGAGGAATTTTTATATTATTTTCTTTTAAAAGAGAACTCAACAAAGTTCCTTCCTTCTCTAAAATCCTCTTTCCACTGAGTATTGCTTCTTCACCGACTACCCATGATTTCCATCGTTTTAATGCGAATTCAGAAGCAATAATTCCTCCCACTTCAAAGACAATCATAGCTGGAATGATTGTTTGAAAGATAAACTCTCCTTCCGTAAAGACCATGGCGATAAAAGCCACCTGAACCGCGGCAAGACCCGCCTGGGGAAGCATAAGCATTGGAAGACAATCAGCGATTTTCCTTTCTTCTCCTGTTATTTTACAACCGATCTTGGTGCCGAAGAATTTGCCTACACCCCTCCCTGCGACATAGAGGAGAATAAAGAACAGTATTTCGAAGTTATAGCTGTCGATCCGGAGGCTTGCCCCTATCAATGCAAAAAAGACGAGATTCAAAATAGGAGTGACATTATTAATGGATAAGGAGTCGAATACACGATGCGTGTGAAAATTTGCAACCAGCATGCCGGCCGCGAGACTCGTAATCAAAAAGGGCAGTCCAAGATTCCACGCAACTGCCGAACCCGCACAGATTAAACCGAGTATCAGCAAAAATATCTCGATTGAAGGAGTCGGAGTATCTTCAAAGATGAAGCGTAAAAACCCCAAACCTGTCTTTTCGCTATTTTCTGTGGATTCTTTATCAAATGCCGCCTCTCTGACAGCGAATCTTAAGACAAGAAAGATACCTACACCAATTGATGCAGCGAGACCGATCTCTTTGAGCATGGAAGTCAGAACCTTTACAGGCATTACAACCGATCCAGACTCCATATCTGAAGCAATCTGGACTAGTACTGAAAAGATGATGATCTGAATGACATTGCTGAGCACAACAATATTGGCGACTTTGTATCGCAGATCACCTTCAACCCCCATTTTTTTTATGAGTATAAAAAGAGCGGCAGGAGCTGTTGCAACACCCACGGTCGCAACGATGAGAGCATGTATTGGGGAAATACCAGTAAAAGAAAAAAGGACAAAGATCAAACCAAAGGTACAGATGATTTGTGCAAATGAAATGATGAGAGTTTTTTTCCCGGCTTTCTTGATGCGCTCAATATGCATCTCCTCACCCAGTGCAAATACTATGAGTGAAAAGATTGCAAACATAAAGAATTTAAAACCAATGAAAGCTTGTCGGTACTCTTCAGAGACAAGTCCCAACTGCGACAAGAGGAATGGATTTACCAACAGACCTCCCAATATTTGCCCCGTGACCTCCCCAACACCAAAACGGGCGAATAATTTGCCCATCAGAAGGGCTGAAATAATGAGTAATCCCATATAGAGAAGTTGGTACGATGTAGAAATGATATCCATAAACAATGGCACTCCAAACTCTCAATGTCTCGAAATTAGGAAAATAGAATACATTTTTCAACAGTGCTGACTTCTTGTGTGAAAAAAGGATCACACTCATGAATACACTAACAAAAATACATGGGCTCATCAACCCAATTATTCTGGATTTTTCTTGACAGTTGTTCTTTAATAGGTAATTACTTATTGGTTAAGCCTACATAATGAAGTGTAAAATATTTAATATGGAATAGATGATGAGAGACAAGGCTGAAATTACAGGAGAAAGGATGAGAGAAGGAGGTCCCAGTGACAGAGAAGCAGATTTATTTAAAAAAAGAGTATCCTCTTGCATGGATTGTATTCAATCGACCAGAGATGAGAAATGCCATGAGCCTTGAAATGTGGAAGACCCTTCCACAGTTGGTTGATGATGTGGCAGAAGATAATAAAATAAAAGTTCTTCTTCTTCGTGGGGGTGGAGAGACTGCTTTCATCTCCGGTGCGGACATATCCCAATTTGAGGAGGTACGATTCGGTAAGGCCGGAGGGGAATACGACCAGGCTGTGGAAAAGGCCTTGTCAGCCCTTACGGAAATGGAGAAGCCCGTGATTGCAATGATTCATGGATTTTGTATGGGCGGAGGATGCTCAGTGGCTATGACATGCGATATACGACTGGCAGCGGACGACGCAAAGTTCGGTATCCCTGCCTCCCGTCTGGGGATTGCCTATACACTGGAAAAAGGGGCTGAGCGCTTGGTCCATCTTGTGGGTCCTGCCAATGCCGCTGAAATCCTTCTAACAGGGAGGGTATATAAAGCCGAAGAGGCCCATCATATGGGCCTCATCAATCGCATTGTCCCAAAGACCGAACTCGAGGAATACACACGCAAATGCTCCCTAAAGATGGCCGATAACGCCCCACTGAGTTTAGCAGCTCATAAGGCCTTTATCCGAGAGATGTTAAGGCCCCCTGAGGAACAGGACAGGGAGAAAGCCAAGCCTTTGTCACTTCGTTGTTCCTCAAGTGAGGACTATAAGGAGGGAGTGGCCGCCTTTCTCGAAAAGAGAAAACCTCATTTTAAAGGCAAATAAGGCGCCCATGTCACCCTCTGGAAGGTTTGAATGAAGCTCTTTTAAAACATTGAATACGATTACTCCGACTTTCTCCACCCGGTGAGGGCAACATATTTTCCTTGTTTTGAGTCCACCTTAAAGATCCTTGCAGAATCTCCGCCTTTATGACTGGTGGAACTGTAATTGATTAAACTGGTCAGTCCTCCATTGTCAAAATTCTTAAAACTTTCCAGGGCACTTATCAAGGAATCCTCGGTAAGGTCCTGTCCGGCCCTTTTGAGTCCCTCTACCAGGACGCCCTCTACAGCCCATCCGCCTGTGTAGGCTGTACCACGGTGTGGTTTTTCGGTTCCAGGGTGGTACTTCAGGGTGGTTTCTCTCATGTCGGCAACACCCGGGCCGTCACCATACCAGGGAGAGATGGCATGAACCACGTAGGCTTGCTCCGCAGCATTGCCTATTCTGGTCAATTCTTCACCAAGCATAGCGCCATAGCTGTTAAAGACCGGTATCCTCAGCCCGAATTTACGCAACTCACGCAGCAGGGTGACTGATGTTGGAGGAATGGTACCGATATTCAGAATGCAATTGACTTTGTACCGCCGCAGTTTCATTACCTGTGACATAGCATCAATTGAACCCGGCATCAGGATCTCTTTTGTGACAGGAGCGAGATTATATTTCTTCAACCTTGGTAATGCAGCTCTTAAATCGGTCTTCCCAGCCTCCGTATCCGGGTAGATCAAGCCGATCCTTGGTTCTTTCAGTTTGTAATCCTTGACCATATAATCCACAAGGTTTATCATCTGTCCCTTGTACGTGTCAGTGAAGATAAAAAGATACTTTTTAAATGGTTTGATAGCTATTTCAGTGGAGGGTGCGGCCATGGTGGGAAGTTTCGCTTTTTCTATACCCTTCCACAGTACGTTGAGAAGGCTTGCGGAACCCGGACCGATGAGAGCAAATACCCTGTCTCTGTAAACGAGTTTTTTGAGGGCTGCGATGGCCGGTGGTATGGAGTACCGATCATCTTCCACAAGTATCTTCAACTGTCTCCCATTCACTCCTCCGTGTTCATTGATGTATCGGGCATAGTTTTTTATTGCGTTTGTAAGTGGGACGAGAGTAGATGCGGCAGGACCTGTCTGATCCATTATAACACCGATCTTTATGGAATTGTCTGTCACCCCTCTTATTTTCTGTTCGCCCATGACATGGCTGTGGGTCAATACAATACTCGCTGTCAGCACGATTACCAAAAGTAGCTTTTCTTTCAACATCATCTTCAATCTCCTCTCTCTTTAAAATCAGTTCCACAGTAAGCGCTGAAATCCATGTTTATCTGGTTTCACTCAAGTTAGATTTTGCGTAATATTCTAGCTTTTTGAAAAGAGTCGCTTAAAACTTTTTATTTCATACAACTAAAATAATACGATTTGGCGGGTATATTCAAACCCACAGACGTGCAGCTTTCCACCTTCGAAACTTCCAAAATAGTTATACAAATGTCATAGAATCTCCTTTCTTATTTTTAATCTTCTGCGATTGAGACTAACGTAACAACCACTGATGGAGAAAAGCTCCGATGAGCCATACTCCAAAACTGGCACACAGTACCAGAGTGAGAGGGAGATGTTTACTGAAACAGAGAAACGCCACAAGAAAGAATAGAACACTGGGCAGAATCCCCCATAATGCCCCTTTTGTGTATTTTGATATTAAATCGTAGTCTCCGGGATTATCCGAATACAACCATACAAGGACGATCACCCCGGTCAGGGGCATGGTGGCTATAAGACCACCGAGAGATGGGAACTTTCTTCCGATCTGCGTACAAAAAATGATGATCGATATACTGATCAATACCTTGACAAAAAATTCCATTTTTATCTACCTGATTTGGAAAGTTCACAAGCTTCTTCCTGCGTCCTGCATCCGGGCACGAAAGAGGTCGACACTCTGTTTGCATTACTCTGGATTTCAGGTTCGGAAGTGGGCTACAGAAGATCTGAAACCCGAACACTGACACCTGAAACCTCATTCTTCTCACATTAAAGTATAACTTCCCTATCCTTGAGATCCGTTATATCCTCCCAAGAATATCCTATTTCCAAAAGCAGCTCCTCTGTGTGCTGACCCAGTTCAGGCGCCGCTGACTTTATACCTCCCTTGCTCTTTGTGAATTGAACGGGAAAAGCAACAAGCTTCACAGGATTTTCACCTGAGTCATCACGCTTTACATCAACTATATAATCATTTGCCAAAGCCTGCGGATCAGTGGCTATCTCCGCATAATCGCGGGCTTGATCCCAAAACAGTATGTTATTCTTTTCAAAACATTCCGCCCATTCTTCCATGGTCTTGGTTGAGAATATGGCATCCAAAGTAGAAACCAACTCTCCTGCATTCTCCATTCTCTTGTCCTGGGAAAGGAAACGAGGATCATCTATGAGGTCTTCTCGGTCCACAGCACAACACAGGTCAGGCCAATGCCTGTCACTTTGAAGGAGAGCGAGCATGAACCACATACCATCCCTGGACTTGTAGTTATTGTAAAGGGGGTTCAAAGCGCCTTTTCGGCCGGCTCTCGGAAGGGAAAATCCCAAAAGAAGGGCTATTTGTACAGGAACTGCTGCTGTCCATATGCCCGTGCCAAGGAGAGAGACATTCACTCGCTGGCCCTCACCTGTACGTTCTCTGTGATAGAGAGCAGAAATAACGCCAAGGGCAAGATGAACACTGGCCGTGTGATCCCCAAAAGCGCCTGCTGCTTGAGCAGGTGGAGCACTGTCCGGCTCCCCAAGATACGACATGAATCCTCCTCTGGTCCAGAAGGCCGAGACATCGAAATTTCGCCTTTTCGCTTCCGGACCCTTGGGACCATAAGCAGAAGCTGAAGCAAAAATCAGACGGGGATTGATTTGAGAAAGGGTTGCATATTGCATCCCTAATCTGGCCAGTACTTCCTCTGACATATTTGTAACGAGAACATCTGCCGTCTCAATCATCTGGTGAACAATCTTTTGGCCGTCTTCTGTTGTCATATCGACGGCAAAACTCTTCTTATTGCGGTTCTCCAGCATAAACAGCGGAGAAATTTGAACAGGGCCGATTGACAACCCTCTCGAAGGATCTCCCCCACCGGGTTCTTCGATTTTGATCACTTCAGCTCCCATCTCACCAAGAATGGCACAGGTGGCCGGTGCCATGATGTAAGATCCAAGTTCCAAGACCTTTATTCCATCAAGTATTCCCATAAATTGATCCTTTCACAATTCTTTTTTAATGATCAGCATCCTTGAATGATCACGATCATACGTTTTCATAAAATGCCACAGGGCCCAATTCCTTTGATGAAACTTTCCTGTTGAGGACAAGATAACGTCTTATATCAAAGCAGAGATGGCATTTGGAGATATATCCATCTGATGGCTGAAAGTCATATTCGGTGGAAGCCATGTGAAAGAAACCATTGATGCCTGACTGGAATAGGGTCGAAATGATGGGGTATTTGTCAGGAGAAATAGGTTTTCCCAGGTCATCGCTCCTTATGGTAAACCCCGAACAGAGTCCTGGTATATAGTTGTGAAAGAGATCGAAATGAAAATGGCTTACATTCTGAAGTTCATGACACCCTCCCCTGTTTGAGGCAAGGATGTCTGTGTGACTTCTTTTTTCAAAGACATTCTCAAATGTCTTCAGGGCTCTCCCCCCAAAATGAATCCAATACCGAGAAGGGATCTTCGCAAAGTAGTCGAACCCATATTTTTTTTGATATTCTCTCATCTCATGGGGAACTTCACTGTCAAATGCGTCAATCTCTTTATAAAAATCCGATATCCAAGGGAAAACACCCATACCGGTATGGCGGCAGGCCTGGATAGCTCCTTTTACTTTGTAGAAAGGGATATGCTCATTGTGAAAAGGACTTATTGAAATCAATAAAGTGGACAAGCCCAATTCCTTAAGGGATGTAAGAATGGAATATGCTGAATCCATATCTTTATACCATGAAGAGTTTGTTTCCACGTACTCAATATCAATTTTCATTTCATGAGCCACCTTCACTACCATCTTGAGCCCGTCGAGGTTGAGAAATGGCTCACCTCCTCCGATGTGAACGGAATGACATCCCAAGCTTCTGATTTTATGTATTATATCAATAAGAATTTCTTTGTCGATGTATTTCTTTTCCCTTTTCGGGCTGCATGCATAAAGGCAGTGTCCGCATCTTGATGTGCAGGAGTAGTTGGTGATGATACCACCGGAAATCAAATGACTTATATTGAGCATTCTGCTTGTGTGAAACATTCTCTGTTTACAACTTTTCGACCTGTGCTGTAAGCCAAGTTCACCGATTACCACAGTCTTGCTTAACAGCAGTGATCGCATTTTTTCACTCTTAGTAGCATCAAAAGAAATGGATGTCAATGCCTATGACTGTTCTCGATATTTTTCTCCCCATCAATAGATTTCCTTACAGTCACACTCGCAAAAAAGCAGTGTATACTTTTTTGAATACAGAAGTAAAAAGGTTTGACTAACTTCTTGAGAATGGCTATTCTAGAATGAGCGACATTTCCGTAGCACTGAGAGCAGTTTTGTGTAAATAGGTTAAACTATTCGTACGGTTCTGGGTTTTCGCAGAGAACGGATCAGACGTCAACCTGAAAGCCCATATACAATGGTTTTTTCGTTAAAGTCAATTGAGATTTTTTCAATTTACTATTCAATTCAGAGTCAATTCTCATAAAGGAGAGGGATCAAAATGGATGTGTTTACAGTAAAAACGAATCAGCGTATAGAGATGCTGGACATTACCAGCAATGTCCGAAAGGCAATTGCAGACAGCAATGTAAGAGATGGGATATGTTGTGTCTTTATGCCACATACCACGGCTGCCGTCACCATCAATGAGAACGCAGATCCCGATGTTCCAAGAGATATCCTGATGGAGCTGAAAAAGATTGTTCCACTTGATGATGGGTATCGGCATACCGAAGGAAATTCAGATGCCCATATAAAGGCTACTTTGGTTGGTGCTTCAGTGTTTATTATTGTGGAAGAGGGAAGACCGGCATTGGGAACCTGGCAGTCGGTTTTTTTCTGCGAGTTTGATGGCCCAAGGAGCAGAAAAGTCTGGGTCAAGGTAATGAAGCCGTAAAATCTCATTTTTGGATGAATCGGCAAAAAGAGTTTTTATATCACTCGAATTTGGTGAAAGGGGGGAATATAACTATGGAAATCAGGCAACCTGGCTCCCATTTGGATCAGTTGATACGTCAAACACGCTCTCACCATGTGAGGTTAAGTTCAATGGCCGATATGAAGGCGAATATGATATTAACCTTGGCATCCCTTATGATCCCCTTATCGATCCGTTACCTGGAAGTGCCGCGAGTTCAATGGGCTGCTGTCACTATGATCGGATTTTGTGTTTTGACTGTTATTTTATCAGCATATGCGGCCATGCCTAAAGTTTCGCTGAGATTGGGGAAACGTCCCTTGCCCGATATAGACAATCCCATGTTTAATATCTTATTTTTTGGGAGTTTTATAGATATGGACTATGATAGGTTTAAAAAAGCCATGGAAAATATCATGAATGATCACAGCATGGCATATGAGGTTCAACTTCGGGAAGTCTACACGATGGGGCAATATCTGTCCAGGCAGAAATACCGTTTCATCATGCTGGCTTATATGACCTTTATTACCGGTATGATACTGAGCACAGCGGTTTACGGCTTGGATTTTCTTTTTTGAGGCTGGCCTCGCAGGAAGTCATTGAATCTCTGGTATCAAAAGCTCCTCCTCATATGTGGATGGATTCTGCTGAGGCACAGAAGATCGAAAAAGACCTTGAAATTATACTGTGATTGTTTTATTTTATGAGTGTCTGAAATGAATGGTGAAGTGTTGGGGGATGAGCGAGTACCCATACATAAATGGCTATTTTGGCAATCTGTGTGTCAGACTCAGATATAGGGATACATTGCAATATGTCCCTACATACCCTCTGTATTCCTGCAGTTAGAATATTCGTCTTCCTCGTCTTTCCAATGAATATTTCATTGCTAAACGGACACTGGATAGTCTTTTTTATGTATTGAAAATTGAGGATCAAGGAAGGTACATGTGAGATTCATTCTATTCACTGGAAAGGGAGGAGTCGGCAAAACAACGGTCTCTGCAGCTACGGCAGTCAAATGCGCAAAACTCGGGTATAAGACCATAGTGATAAGCACCGATTCCGCTCACAGCCTGGCGGATTCATTTGATATGGAGATCGGGAATGATCCCACCCCCATAATGAACAACCTGGATGGTGAAGAAATAGATGTGAATTATGAGATAAAGAGAAACTGGGGGCCGATCCAGGCCTTTATCCAGGATTTTTTGAGATATAGAGGTTTTGAGAACATCATAGCAGAAGAGTTGTCTATCTTCCCAGGCATGGAGGAGGTGTTCAGTCTATTACAATTGAAAGATTTCTATGTAAAAGACGACTACGACGTTATCATTATTGACTGTGCACCTACGGGTGATACATTCAGACTGCTTGCGGTTCCTGACATTGCCAAATGGTATATGGAAAAGATATTCAATATAGAGAGAACCGTATTCAAAGCAGTGAGACCTGTGGCAAAGCGATTCGTTGAGATGCCCCTTCCATCCGATAGTGTCTTTGAGAGTATGGAGGCTCTCTATAAGAACCTTACCGGGATGAAGGAATTGTTGACAGATGCAAAAAAATCCTCTATCAGACTGGTTATCAATCCTGAAAAGATGGTGATCAAAGAATCTCAAAGAGCATTCACCTTTCTCAACCTCTTCGGTTTTTCAGTTGATGCGATAATCACAAACCGAATACTCCCTGAACAAATACAAGATCCATTTTATACCAAATGGAAAGAGATACAGAAGACACATCTGGAAGAGGCCCGAGATTCTTTTAGGCCGTTACCCATCTTGACACTGGGATTAATGGATCAGGAGATAAACGGGTTGGAACTTCTGTCCAGGATCGGGGATGATCTCTATAAGGATATTGACCCGGCAGAGGTCTTTCACATGGAACGTCCCATGGACATAATCGAATCCAACGGGAGGTACTGTCTCGTTTTGAGTCTCCCTTTTACCACCAAAGATGACCTGGATGTGTGGGCCAAAGGAGAAGAATTGGTTATCAAAGTAAAAAACTATAAAAGAAATATCCTGCTGCCCAGAATCCTGACCTCCTTGGAACTGAAGGATGCAAAGATGGAAGACGGGAGATTGAGGATAACGTTCGGAGGTGATGAAAATGGAAAATAAAATAGGACTATGCAGTTTTTGTCCCCTTTATGGTGTCATATCAAGGTTCTCAAAGAGCGAGGCGAGAAAGCACCTGCTGAATGCAAGGAAAGAGATATTATTGGCGGCAAGGTCCTTGATTGAGAAGGAAATAAACAGGACTGAGAAGGCAAAAGAGGGAGAAAAAGCAAAAAAGGTTGAGGTGAATTGAGTTTCGTAACATAAAGAGCGTGTGATAAAGGAGAAAGCATGAAACTGTTTAATAAGAAAGGCGATGGAGGATTCACCAGTTTAATGTATGGTTCGAGAGTGTCAAAATCCGACCCAAGACCGGAGGCCTATGGTACACTGGATGAGGCAAATTCCACTCTGGGTTTTGCGAAAACCCTTTCCAAAAATGAGAAGCATAAAGAGATTATACACAAGATTCAGGAAGATCTTTTTGTGGTGGGAGGGGAACTTGCAACCAATCCTGAGGATTGTGGAAAGTTAAAGAAAAGAATTGGAGAAGATGATGTAAAAGAATTACAGGATCTTATAGAGGATTTGGAAACCGGGGTAAAATTGCCTGATAGCTTCATCATCCCCGGAACATCCACAGTCTCTGCCGTCTTGGACATGGCAAGGACAATAGTGAGAAGGGGAGAAAGAAGGGTTGCCAGATTGAAGGAGGAAAATCTCCTGGTGAATGATATCATTTTGGCGTATTTAAACAGAACTGCAGACCTGTTGTTCATACTTGCCAGACATGAAGATACGGCGGCAGATAGGGGAAGGATATGATAATTGACGTTCACACCCATATATTCCCAGATGAGGTGAGAAATAATCTTGATAAATACCGGAAAAGAGACCCCCTCTTTCGTTTAATATTCGGTGGTGACAGACCCAATATGATGGGAGAATCGAAGAAAGCGAAGATGATAGGGGTTGAAGAATTGATTGAGGTCATGGACCGGTCCGGAGTAGAGAAAAGCGTAGTTTGCGGATTTGTGTGGTCGGATCAAGGCCTCTGCAGGGATGGAAATGACTATATATTGGAATCCATTCAGAAATATCCTGATCGGCTTATCGGTTTTACTGCGATTCAGTTGAAAGACAACAGTGAAACGGTTAAAGAGATTGAACGGTGTGTTCGTTTGGGAGCCAAAGGGATTGGAGAGATCGTAACAGAGGCTCATGGGATAGATATAGACGATGAAAAGGTAATGAAACCCATTATGGAAGCGGCAAAGAGCCTCGATATCCCGGTAATGGTTCACAGTAATGAGACCGTTGGTCATTATTATCTGGGAAAGGCCAAAACGGAATTGAAACAGTATTATGATTTTATCCTTTCTTATCCAGATATAGATATTATAATGGCCCACTGGGGGGGCGGACTCTTGTTTTATGAATTGATGCCGGAAGTAGCAGAAGCCACCTCAAGAGTGTATTATGATACGGCCGCATCCCTCTTTCTGTATACTTCAAAGGTATACTCCATTGCGGTACAGATTCTCGGAGCTGATAAAATTCTATTCGGTACCGACTATCCTTTAATAGATCCCAAAAGGTATTTTAAACAGATAGAGGGATCAGGGCTCTCAGGGGAAGATATGGGGAAAATATATGGTGAAAATGCAAAGCAATTATTGAGGTTGTAAATTATGAGGGATTATCAAAGATTTCAACTAAAAAATGGAATGACAGTTATTTTAAAAGAGAATCACTCGGCTCCCGTGGTTGCCCTCCAGGTCTGGGTAAAGGTCGGCAGTGCTGATGAAACGGATGATGAAGCCGGTATGTGCCATCTCATTGAGCACATGCTCTTTAAAGGAACCGAGAGGAGAAAGGCAGGAAAGATTGCTTACGAAGTGGAGTCATCCGGTGGCGAGATCAATGCATATACATCATTTGATCAAACGGTGTATCATATAGTTATAGCCAGCAGGTTTTTGGATCTTGGGCTTGATATCCTCTCCGATGCCATAAGAAACCCATCCTTTGACCTCACTGAACTAGAGCGGGAAAAAGAAGTAATTTTGGAAGAGATAAAGCGAGGTGAAGACAATCCGATGGTAAGGTTGTCTCAGAGCCTTTTTTCCACCAGTTACAGATCACATGCTTACAGAAGACCGATTATCGGGTTCGAGGACACTGTTAAGGGTTTCACAAGAGAAAACCTTCTTGATTTTCACAGCAAATGGTACATGCCTGGTAATATTGTGTTGGTGGCGGTTGGAGACATAGATCCCAATACGACCTGTTCCCGAATAAAGGGGATATTCCAGGATTTTCATTCTGAAGAAAGTGCAAAAGGGAGCAGGGTGCAAGAGTTGTCTCAAGAAGGCATAAGAAGCGAGGTTCTCTTTGATAATATAATGGAAGGGTATATGAATGTAGCGTTTCATGTGCCCGGTATAAATCACAAAGACCTGTACGCCCTGGATGTTCTTTCTTTCATATTGGGACATGGAGAATCCTCCCGGCTCTTCCGGAAAGTAAAAGACGAGAAGGGTCTGGTCCACTATATTAGCACATACTATTTTATACCTAAGGAACCCGGGCTTTTTGTAATAAATGGAACCATGGATACGATTCATTCCAAAGAGGCATTGGCGGCCATACTTGGAGAGATATATCGATTGCGGTATGAAGAAGTAACGGAAGATGAGTTGGAAAAGGCAAAGCTGAATATTGAGAGTGAATTTATTTACGCAAGTGAGACGGTGGAAGGTCAGGCCAGACAATTGGGAAGTTTCGAGGTGATAGCTGAGAACATTGCATTTGCAAAACACTATACAGAAAGAATATCGAGGGTCAGAAGTCAGGATGTTATGAGAGTGGCTCGAAGATACCTTACAAATAAGAATTTAACAGCCGTCTTTCTTCTTCCAGTTGAATGTGAGGATCATATCGACCAAGAAACCATTCAAGAGATTGCCAACAAAGAATCAGCAGCATTGAGGCGTCACTATTCTAATCTTCGCACAATGAAGGAGGGAAAGGTACAAAAGAGGATTTTGAAAAATGGGATGACATGCCTTATCAGGGAGGATCATACAAGTCCCATTGTGGCCATGAGAGCGGCTTTTCTTGGGGGATTGAGATTTGAGAAGAAAAGAGTGAACGGGGTGAACAATTTCATAGCAGAGATGATTACCAAAGGGACAAAAAACCTTGATGCTCTTGAAATCGCTCACAAGATTGAATCGATGGCAGGCAGCATCCACGGCTTTTCTGGGAGAAATAGCTTCGGTCTTCAGTCTGAAATCCTCAGCAGGTTTTTTGATAGGGGATTACAGCTTTTGGCAGATATTACGATCAATCCGACTTTTGATCCCGTTGAATTAGAGAAGAAAAGAACTGATATACTCGCAGCCCTGAAGCAGCAAGAAGACAATTTAGTTTACCATACGTTTAATGCCTTTGCCAAAACCCTGTATGAGAAGCATCCCTATGGCATGAACATACTCGGCGATACGGAGTCGATACTCAATATGACCAGGAATGATTTAAAGAATTATTACAAACTGTATGCGAACCCAAAGAACTTGGTCCTCTCAATCGTGGGTGACATAAGGACGGAGGACATCTTTGAACAGGTGGAAGAACTCTTTAAGGATTTTACAGAGAATGATTTCAAGATTCCAAGAATCCCAAAAGAATCTCCCTCCCAAACCGTTAAGAATGTAGAGATCCATAAAGAGAAGAAACAGGCTCATGTTATTCTGGGGTTCTTGACTACCACGATCTACGACTCCGACAGATACCCACTGGAGGTTCTCAATACAGTTCTGTCAGGGCAGGCAGGAAGACTTTTTGTAGAATTGAGGGATAAGGCCGGTCTGGCATATTCGGTCACGTCTTTCTTTCAAGAGGGGATAGATCCTGGTTTTATGGGTGTTTATATTGGGACCAGCCCTGAAAAGCTGGATTTCGCCTTAGACAGCATAAAGAGGGAGTTTGTGAGGATTAAGCAAGAAAGGATAGCCTCTGAGGAATTGGAAAGGGCGAAGAGGTTTATGATAGGATGTTTCGAGGTGGGTCTTCAGACAAACTCTGCAAAGGCAGCTACCATGGCTCTTGGCGAACGATATGGTTTGGGCCATTCTCATTACATGGAATACCCAAAAAGGATTTCCGAAGTCATTGCGGACGATGTTCTCAGGGTAGCGGAGAAATACATCGATCTGGATCGATATTCTCTTGCGGTTACCCGGCCCCCCCAGATAATCTAGTACTCTTCATGTTCTCTAAAAAAGTCTTAATTGAAGCTTAAAACATCCCTCCGTAATCGCACAGATTGAAAAATTCATTTCATTGAAGAACCGGTGAACCGTAAACTGGGAACCGTAAGCAGACACTTCTCTTATAGGCTGAGATGATTAATGAGAAAATGGGCACGAGAGTAAAAAAGACAGCGCTTGTTTCAGTATTCATATGGTTTCTTCTTTTTTCTTTTCAAAATAAATCAGCAGCTGGAGAATCAGGCCGTTCGCAAAGCATAACAATACCATATAAGATCTCTTCACATCTGTGGCATTTTAAGAAAGAAGAAGCAATCCCTACACCTTTACCCTTAATTCAAAAGATTCAAAAAGCTTTTGAGCTTTGGGGATCCGTAACAGACGCCCGGATCAATTTTCAATATGCCGGACTAGCAGAGTCAGAATACAATAGCACGAGTGAGATTCCCAATGATGGGTCTATTTATGTGGTATTGAATAGTGTGCGTGCCTTTAAAAGAGGTGTAGCAGGGACCGGATCATACCAGGGTTCGATCCCCAAAAAGTATGATAACGGATTTGTTTTCCTCAATACAAGAAAAGGCTTATATACTCTTAAGATGAAAACTCTGCTTCATGAAATAGGCCATGCCTTGGGTTTATCTCATACAGCTACAAATGCAGCTGTAATGTGTTGCGGCACTCCGGCTTGGGGAGATCATGAGTTTTTCAATCTTTCAGAACAAGATCGAGCAGACCTCATCCTTAAATGGAATCCTGGTTCTCCTTCCCTGTATACGATTTCAGGGAGGGTCGATACGGATCAAGAACGGAAGTTTGCATATGTGTTCGCCGTTAACACTCTCAATGGTCACACATACTCCGCACTCACTGATTGCAGAGGTGGGTTTACCATTGCTATTCTGAAACCGGGAGATTATAGAGTTTTTGTCAAGGGATACGAGGGCTCTGCATTTTCTAAACCGGTTTCACAGAGTCCAAGCTGGTATGTGTCCGATGGATATAGTACAAATGATCCGTATCTTGGTACCGTTTTTTCTCTTTCATCCCGGAAAAGGTCCATAAAAGGCATAATACTCCAGATGATTGAACAGCCTGTTCCCTTTAACCTGTTTTGGTCTCGCTCACGACAACCAATTCGATTTTGTCACTCATTCTTACAACCTGGAGTCAGAGGAATCTTCATGATCAGTCACATCAATCAAAACATTGTCTCTCTTGAATCCTATGGTAGCCGCCCAGATTATTCCCTCTCAAATTTTCGAAAAAAGTATAAAGAAACGTACCAGGTTACAATTGACGTTGATCCACATGCAGAAGAAGGAGAACGTCTTGTGGTTGCCAGGAGTTATACAGGGGTAATCCAGGCTGGTTTGGTGGGTATTCATATCATAAAGAAGAGGTCACCGGACTTTGTTCCCCGGGGCAATGCTTCCACGAGAAGCGAAAGGTTTGAGCGACAACTTCAGGGAGAATTCGATTTCACCAAACTCGATCCGGAATATTGGAAATAAGTAGAGCTGCTCAATAACTTTCTCAACCTGTGCGGTTAAGCAAGCAGCCAGCAAGCGGTGAATTTGGCTATTCGTACAGGTGGAACTTTTTTCAAGTTGTGTGATAGAGAATCTTAACTCAGCCCCTTCAATTTCCCCAAATCCTCACCTGTAGGAGTCTGGAAGACTCTCAATTGAAACTGGGGTACTACAGCAAGTATGTGATCAAATATATCCGCTTGAATGGCTTCATAGTTTGCCCAGGCCGTATCGTTTGTAAAGACGTATATTTCCATGGGAAGGCCGGTTGGGCCCGGGGGAAGCTGGCGAACCAAAAAAGTCATGTCTTGGTGGATCCTTTTGTGATTTCGAAGATATGCATTAATATATGCTCGAAAAGTCCCGATATTAGTCATCCGGCGGCCATTGACGGGTGAGCTTGTATCAAAACCATGTTCCTTATTATACTGTGCAATTTCTTTTTCCTTACTTTTGACATAGTCCTCAATCAGGCTGATCTTTTTAAAATGCTCAATCATGTGATCATCGCAAAACATAATTGTCCCCAGGTCAATGTAGACCGCTCTTTTTATTCTCCTTCCACCACTCTGTTGCATCCCACGCCAGTTTTTGAATGTAACATCGATGAGTTTATGTGTAGGGATCACAGTAATGGTCTTGTCCCAGTTCTGAATTTTTACGGTGTGAAGGGCAATATCCATAACATTTCCATCGGCACCCAAACTTGGCACTTCAACCCAATCACCCACTCGCACAAGGTCATTTGCCGTGATCTGTAGGCTCGCAATGAGCGAAAGGATAGTATCGCGAAAAATAAGCAGTATAATCGCTGTCATAGCCCCAAAACCGCTCAGCAATACCACAGGGGAACGGCCGACGAGGCTACATACGATAATGATGGCACCCATTATATAGATAATGAGTTTTGAAATCTGAATGTACCCTTTGATCGGTCTGCCTTTGGAAATGCTGAGTGTGAGATATATGTCACTGAATGCAGACAAGGCGGCGCCGAATGCCAATATGAATAGCCAGGCTATAAGTGCGATGGAAATCCTTCGTATAAAATCCTCAGCAGAAGGGAAGAGGTGCGCAAAAACATAGATTATGATCACAGGAACAATATGGGATAATCGCTTCAAGACAGTTTCTTCAGTCAGGATATCGTCGAATTTGGTCTTTGTCTTTTGTGTCAGTATTGACAAGGCCTTCAGTAGATAACGTTTTGTTACGAAATAGGATATAAAGCTGACGATCAAGACACAGACTGCCATAAAGATTTGGGTCATGAATGGTTTTTGTACAAGCAGGTTTTCCAATACGCTGAATTCCATTTCTGTCCTCCTTGATCCGGATTGAGAACTAAAAGACACTGGATTTTGCGAGGCAGTTTATAGATACTTTCCCTAGTTTAATACGTTTATGTGCAATTTACAACAGGGCATAGGAACGGTCAAGAAAAAATGCCGAAACCCGCTTTCCCCGAAACCGTGTCATATACTTTGACGTTGTCCTGCCTCTTATGCCTTGACAACGATTTTTTTCTCTTATAGGATTTATGGAATAAACGAATCGCTTAAAAAACCATGAAATGATTTAATCCGTGAGGTTAAATGAGGTTGTGTCAAGTGGTAAGTTTGGATAACCGCATAGATCGAAATCTTTGAGGCCAGAGATGGAGCATTCACAGATCAGAGAGATTTTGGCAAATTGTGAGCTTTTCAGAGGACTTGAGAGAAGAGATGTTGAAAAGATATCCAAACTTTGTCATATTCAGTCGTATGAGAAGGGAGATGAGATATTTCGCCAGGGTGATTTTGGGAAACATGTCTATATTATTGCAGAGGGGCATGTATTTCTTGAGAGATCCATGGATTTGGGAACCCGAAAAGGGAAAGTCACTCTCGGGATTCTCGGAAGAGGGAGGGCCTTTGGGTGCTGGTCCACTCTTCTTGAAGCACCTCACAGTCTCATGTCAACAGCAATCTGTCAAAAATCCACAAAAGTTCTTGTTATGAATGGAGCAGACCTGAGAGAGATGATGATTCAGAATACGGAATTTGGATTCCATGTGCTGGAGAAGCTCTGTTTCTTACTCAGGGACAGAATACACGGTGCCTTTGGTGCCATGGAAAAAATTCAGGTAATATTATACAAATGT
>JAXHSZ010000185.1:0-3320 GCA_034190725.1 Thermodesulfobacteriota bacterium | reverse complement strand
CTACAAACGTACAGGTTACTAAATACCGACCTACTACTATATTTCCTGAAGGCGACTCTCATCATCCACATGAAGAAAATCCGGCCTTTACCCGGAAGCCACCCGTGTATACTCCATCAGAATAATCAATGTTTATTGTTCCGTATATCTTCGTTCTGAGAGTGACATCAGGAGCGAGCAAAAATTCGATCCCTTCTTCAATGACAACATTGTCGTTTTCCTTCAGTTCATCCAGAACCAGAGCGAATTTCGGACCGGATCAACCAAATCCTTTCATATTCAGTCGAAACGCTTTACCTTCGTTTCCATCATCCATTAAAAGACTATTCAGTTTTTTCTTCGCCGTTTCCGTTATCTTGAACATATATGGTTTGGTTCCTTTCTCAACATATGAGAAATCCAGATTAATATAAAAAATTAAGATACCATGCTGATGGAAAAAGTTAAAGTAAAAAAAAATTCTCCATACCTTCTTTGAACTCAGTGTAACAGACTTCTATTGTAGCTCACAGGAGTGCTTTTCTGAATGCCATTGTAAATTTCAGGAGCATGCATTCAGAGTAATCGGCGTTAAGAAGCATATTACACCTGGACCTTTTGAGAAATAACCTTATCTCATGTAAGAGCACATATTCAGGTGGGATTTGTTCAATACGAAAAAAGAGCAAGAATTGCCAAACCTATTTTTACAATTTTATTTTAAAAATCCGACAAGGATTCTCAAGATGCTATGCTCAAATGAGATATGTATCTCACAACAGACTCTGACTTGGAGTTTTAAGTGACTCTCAATGAATACGGATGCATAACAGTTGTCGTGAGTTCACTTTTGATTCTTGAGATCATTGATGGTTGCATCAAGCTTATATTTACTTATATAATCATTATAGGCTTCGGCTGCTTCTCTTTCCGTCTCATAGTTACCAATGTAACAATAGCGAGCGCAGCTCATGTTCGCTCGCGCTACCCATCTCTTCTGTCCGGGTCGTTCATTATCATAAAATACACCCTCATATTTATCTGATTTCTTGAAGTCAGGCACAGGGTATTTCTTCACTTTTTCTCCTCCTCAACCGTAAATCCTTCATCTCTCGTGAACAGTTTTTTTCCAGTCGCTACTGCTCGGGGAATCTCTATTTGTTACGTTTCTTCGTCTTCCTTAACCTTGACGAAAAATCCCAGTTTTCTTTCAGACACTATTTAAATACAATGACAACAAATTGTCAAGCGTATGTTAAAATGTTGGAAAAATAAAGCCGTGAAATAACAACAAGATAGTAGTCCAATACGCACTCCTCAAGAACAAGAGTCCATCCGGAAATGAGATATTTTTCGACCTGTGCTGTGAGCCAGGTTTGTCATTTGCCGGCTACCACAACCTTGCATACCCACATGCGTCAATATTTCTTAGCAAGGTCCCGAAAGTGAATATTTTAACTTCAGGAATACATGAGGTGTAGAGGAAGTGCAGACGTTTTTGGTTGACAGTGAAAGTAACTCGGATTATATACTGAAAACATACTAATGAGAACATATTCATAGGATACCCAGAATGACCTTTTTCAAAAGGAATATCAAGGATTTACTCCGAACCTCTGTCTCTCATCGAAAAGAGTTGGAAAGAGCGTATACACTTTTACCAAAAACCCAATGCCAACGCAGAACACATTGTTGTTCAATGTTACCGGAAATCACCCTGGTAGAAGCACTCGCTGCCATTGAGCGCTCTGCAAAGATGACACCCTCAAGACAAAGACACCTTGTAAAGAATTTAATTGAATATTTCTTTTTGAATCCTGTAGAAATCACATCGTGTCCTTTTTTAGAGGGACAGGAATGCATCATTTACCTGGATCGATTCTTTGGTTGCCGCACATATGGTCTCTGGTCACAAGGGTACTACCAAGAACTTGTCGCAAAGGCCTGTCAGGAGAAATTGCATCTGAGGGAGAGCTGGGAAAATCTTGGCATATCCTTGCCGGAGAAGGTCATCTATTATGAAGTGCCTTATTGCACACATGTGAAAATAGATGGCCATTCAATGACAGACGATCACATACTTTTAAATGTATCCAATAGAATCAAGGAGGTATCAGGTCACCTCTCTCCTTGGCATGAATCTTTCCGATTGACTTATTTTTCCGACCTCAGCTTTTTCATCGCTTCACTTGTTTATGGAGTGAGTGATGCGGTTCAGATGAAATTTGACATAGTGCATGAAATTATCACGAAAAAAGAACGGACAAAGCTGAACCAGGCAGTGAAGGCGCTCCCTGATCTTAAGATTTTATATGGAACCTAAGTTGATCGATTCCTTCCGTCACGAGAGGTTGTAGATTGCTGAATATGGAGTGAAAAACGATCCGGAGCGGACGAAAGTGAAGCCAACCCTTCAGTGAGTTCGATTTGAAACGTTTTTTGCTTCAGATTCAGTGAGATACAGCCTTGCAGTAGGAAGGAATCGCTCAACTTAGGTGGAATAGGGTTGTAACCTGTGTCTGTCTTTTCAGGTGTTTGCCATGTTCTTGCGAAGAAGCAAACACACCCAGGGACCGGTGCTGAAAACAAACCAACGCAACTGAAGAAGTGGAAAGTTTTTCTATGATCTTTCTCTGTTGGAGGATATAATGGAAGAGAAGAAGGCGTTTCAAACAGACAAGGCAGCAGTTACCGGAGGACCATATTCTCAGGCAATTATTCATAACGGTTTGATCTATTTCTCCGGACAGGGGGCGATAGATCCCGGAACAAACAAGCTCAAGCTAGGGACAATTGAAGAGGAATCAGAATTGGCTCTGGAGAATATCCGTATCATCCTGGAAGAGGCTGGATCATCTTTGCGCAAGGTCTTGCAGGTGACAGTATATTTACTGAACATGAAAGAATATGTTCGGTTCAATGAGTTTTACAAGAAATATTTTCCCATAGATCCTCCGGCAAGGACCTGCATTGAAGTAAGCAAACTTCCATTTGGTATTCGTGTGGAGATCGATGCTATTGCCTATATATAACCGCGGTTGAGCGGTTCAACGTTCACGGTTCTCTGTCGAAGATCTCTAACTGGCTAAAATCAAAAGGATTATGCCTTGATAGGACGACACGAATATTTCACCCAATGCGTGAAAAACACTCATATGAGTATTGTGTTATAAAGTGAGGGATGTCAAGGGATTATAACATTTGAACCCTGAACCTTGAACCGATCACTTTAGGTACAATTATATTTGCGGAATCTATTCAACAAATGGAGTGGTATTCCTGCCGTATCTTTACCTTTAGGTCATACGGACTTATATTTTCATATAATAAAGCAACATAAT
>JAXHSZ010000184.1:0-3751 GCA_034190725.1 Thermodesulfobacteriota bacterium | reverse complement strand
CTTCTGTTCCCAAAGTTACTCTTGTGGTAAGACACTCATACGCGGGTGCACAGCTATGCATGTGCAATATTCCTTTAGGTGCGGATTTTGTCTTTGCCTGGCCCACAGCGGAAATAACTCTTGTGGGGCCGGAAACAGCGGCAAGTATCCTCTTTGCCAAAGAGATCGCAAAGGCGGAGAACCCTGAAGAAGTCAGAGAAAAACGGATACAGGAATATAAAGATGTGTGGATCAATCCATATATGGCCGCTGAAAGAGGATATATAGATGATGTGATAGAACCTGAAACTTCAAGGAAAATATTAATAAATACTCTCAACTTATTGGAAAATAAGAATGATGAGAAGCCATGGAAGAAACATGGGATAATTCAACTCTAGATATACGCCGGTTGAGCGGAGGGGCGGGTGTGAAACCCGCCCCTACATGAATTTTCTCAACCACCAACCAATATTCTTCGGCTGATTATCATCTTTTGTATCTCGCTTGTTCCTTCTATGATCTGAGTGCATTTCGCATCCCTCATCATTCTCTCCACCGGATGATCTCTGATATACCCATAACCACCGAGAACCTGGACTGCGTCGGTTGTGACTTTCATGGCAATTTCTGAAGCAAAATATTTGGCCATGGAAGCATATAAAGTCACGTCCTCCACCCCTTGATCTATCAAATGAGCCGCCCTATAAACAAGACCCCTGGCAGCCTCTATGGAGGTCACCATGTCGGCAAGTTTGAATTGAATCCCTTGAAACTGAGAGATTGGCTCGCCAAAAGCAACTCTGTTCTTTGAGTACTCCAGGGCATACTCATATGCCCCCTGTGCGATCCCAAGAGCCTGGGCAGCAATTATAGGTCTGATCTTGTCGAAGGCCTTCATCACCACCTTAAACCCATGCCCTTCTTTGCCAACCCGATTTTCAGCAGGAACCAATGCACCATCGAAGATGATCTCAGAGGCGGATATGCCTCGCATCCCCATCTTCTTTTCGCCTTTCCCCACACTGACTCCAGGAAAGTCCTTTTCAACGATAAAGGCGGATATCCCCTTGGAGCCTATGCCCGGCCCTGTTACTGCAAAGGCAAAATGGTAATCAACTACCGCCCCCTGGGTAATAAAGCATTTGGTACCATCGATCTTGTAAGAATCACCTGATCGGATCGCTCTGCTCTTTATTGCCGCCGAATCCGAACCTGCATCGGGTTCAGTAAGGCAAAGTGACATGAGCTTCCCTTCCGCCATACGGGTCAAATATCGCTCTTTCTGATGGTCGTCGGCAAAGAGCATGAGGAAGGTTGTTGCATAACAGACATACGCTATCATAGACACTGCGGCGGAGACTCTGTTGATCTCTTCAACGACTATGCATGCTGTGGTTATATCACCGCTCAGGCCGCCATATTTCTCAGGAATAAGGAGTTTTAATATGCCCTGATCTCTAAGTATCTTTTCAATGTCTTTAGGATATTCTTCTGTTTCGTCTATCTCAACCGCCCTTGGAGCGATCTTCTCCAAAGATATCTTCCTTATGGTATCCCTCATCATCAATTGTTCTTCAGTAAAATCAAACATTATTCCCCACCCCTTTTATACACTCATATAATTCAAAGCGATCCATAAGATCTCCCCCCTCACCCTGCCCCTTTCTCCAGAGAGAAAGGGTTTTGGTGAGAGGGGATTTGCGAATACAAAACGAGTTTTTATAGTCCAAGTTCTCTGCTGATAATCACCCTCTGGATCTCAGACGTGCCCTCAAATATCTCAAAAACCCTGGCATCTCGAAAATACCGCTGTAATGGATATTCCATCATATATCCATACCCACCGAAGACCTGTAAGGCCTTATATGTTACCCGATTCACCATCTCTGATGCATAGAGCTTCACAATAGAGGCCTCTTTGTTGCATCGTATCCCATGATCATCCATCCATGCAGCTTTATAAACCATAGTTGCTGCAAGCTCTATGTCTACAGCCATATCAGCCAGCACAAACTGAATCCCCTGAAACATGCCAATGGGTTTTCCAAACTGTACCCTCTCTTTGGCATACTGAAGTGCATCATCAAATGCTGCTTTTGCTAAACCGACTGCTGTCGCTGCAACCCCAATCCTATTCCTCTCTATGGACCTCATCAGGTTGTAAAATCCCTTATCCTCTTCACCCAAGAGACTGTCCGGATCAACCATGCATCCCTCAAAGACAACCTCGTGTGTACCAAGACCGTGGAGTCCCAGCTTCCGTATGCTCTTGCCCACCATCAAACCGGATGCTCCCCTCTCAATCACAAAAATGCTGATTCCCTTGATACCCTTCTTCGGATCCGTAACTGCAGTCACAAAGTACAGGTCTGCAATTCCACCATTGGTACAAAATATCTTTGCCCCATCAATGATATATCCATTGTCTCCTTTTTTTGCTGAGGTATGGATGGATGCCGTATCGGAACCGGCACTTGGTTCTGTCATGGCAATGGCCCCTATCTTCTCCCCTTTTATACTTGGGACAAGATACTTTTCCTTCTGATCTTCCGTTCCAAAAAGAAAGACAGGCCCTGACACACCCCCGATCTGTACTGCCGTCCCTATGGCTACCGATGCTGATATACGGCCTACTTCCTCAAGAAAGATACAGAGAGTCGTCACATTTCCCCCTGAACCTCCGTACTTCTCAGGGTATGTAATCCCCAAAAATCCTAATTCTCCCATCCTTCTGAGCAGTTCAACGGGGAACTCTTCTCTCTGCTCCAGTTCATCCACCAGTGGAGCGATCTCCTTCTCGGCAAACCGTGCTGCAGTTCTCCGAAAGAGTTCTTGCTCTTCACTGAAGTGAAAATCCACTCTTACCCCCTAAAAAGGTAAAAGTTCACAACATGTGATCATCCCTCAGCTTTCGTGCCGCGAGTCAGCATAATATATCCTTCCTGAACAACCTCATCTCTCTGGTTGATGATCTGAAGCCCCATCCTCATAATGCCCAGTTTCGGTTTACTCTTAGAAGCCCTGCTGGATTCCATCCTTGACAGAACACGGATTGTATCACCGATCTTAACCGGAGCATGAAAACTGGCCCCATCGCCCAAATGCCCTGCCCATGTGGCAGCCTCGGGAGCAACTTTTGTCCTCAATAGATCGCCATCCCGCATTAAAAGCCCCATTCCTACGGTCCATGGAAGCATTGGAGGTGCTATCCTTTCTCCGAAAGTGCTCTCTTTGGCAGACAGGACATCAACATACAAAGGATTATAATCTCCGGTTAATCCGCAAAAGTTGACTATGTCCGCCTCGGTAATGGTCCGTCCACAGCTCATCTGACCTTCACCAATTATAAAGTCTTCCATATAATAGAACTTCTCCGGCTCCCAAACAAACTCTTTATATTCCCATGGCTTTCCCGGTTTAAGCGATAATTTCTCGTTCTTTGCCGCCTCTTTTCTCACCTTAGTGGAAAGTGTCCCTTCATAGACCGCCTTCTCTTCCTGATTGACGACCTGGATAGCTGTCTTGATGATCCCAAAACCATTCTGAGCAGGATCGTCTGCCTTCTCTGTGATACGCCACTTGATTTTAATGGTGTCGAGGATCATGATGGCACCTCTATAGCTGATCTCAAAACCCAAGAGGTATGCTTCAGGCACATTCCTGCCCACCACTTGTGGGGAAACCAGAGATGTCATCCCCGGAACAAGGCTTGCGCCGAGGAGCCCATGAGCGACCCTCTCCTTGTATGGACTCATAGCAGCTCCATGAC
>JAXHSZ010000183.1:0-3751 GCA_034190725.1 Thermodesulfobacteriota bacterium | reverse complement strand
GCTGGCTGATATGACCACTCAGGTTGAGGCTGCAAGGCAGCTTCTGTACAAGACCGCATCTTTACTTGAAAAACAGACCAAGGATATGAGCAGACTGCCTGCAGAGGTGATTCGATTCTCATCCATGTCCAAGAACTTCGCATCCGATACTGCCATGAAGGTCACTGTAGATGCCATTCAGGTCCTTGGAGGATACGGGTATATCAAAGAATATCCTGTTGAACGAATGATGAGGGATGCCAAGATAACACAACTTTACGAAGGAACCAACCAGATCCAGAGGGTGGTCATTGCGAATACTTTGGTGTAAAGGCAGGTTAGATGGAATCGTACCCTCTGTTATATTAAATTTGACGTAATAATTTAGCTTTTTGAAAAAGGTCGCTTTAACGGCAATCAAATTTTAATCCGTGTAAAACTCGCATCTAAGTGAGCGTAAAGAAAGAATAGTATAAAACTATTCAATGCAGTATCTCCATTCCAGTCTATTTCAGACACAAAATATGAGATAATTCCCTGTTCTTTCTTAACGCTCACTAAGATGCTCAGACAATACACGCATTAAAATTTGACCGCCGTTAAAGCTTGCTTATAACTTTTTATTTCATACAGCTAAAATAATACAACTTGACATATAAGGAGAAAAAGTGTTTGACTTTACTGAAGAGCAAAAGATGATTCAAGGAACGGTTCGGAAACTGGGAGCGGAGAAGCTTGCTCCCAGGGCTGCTGAAATTGACAGGGATGGAGATTTTCCATGGGATATTATGCGAATTATCGGAGAAAACGGTCTTCTCCAACTCCCTATGCCTGAGAAATACGGAGGAATAAAAGCAAATACCGCTACTCTTTGTTTGGTTACGGAAGAACTGGCAAAATATTGTACTACATCCTCAACCCTTGTGGCCATTCAAGGATCGAATATCAAGGTTATTTCCATAGGCGGCAATGAAGAACAGAAGGACAGGTTCTTTTCAAAGATATCAAAGGGTGACGGAATCACCGCTTTTGCCCTCACTGAACCGGGAGCCGGTTCAGATGTAGGTTCCATGAAGACGAGGGCGGTTCGAGACGGTGATGCATACATCCTGAACGGCAGAAAGTGCTTTATATCCGGTGGTGAAGTTGCCGACCTTCTCCCCCTTTTTGCTCTCACTGATCCTGGAAAAGGTCTGAAAGGGGGTGTATCCGCCTTTATTTTAGAGAAAGGTACACCGGGATTCAGTGTCGGGAAGTCGGAAGAGAAGATGGGATCAAGGGGAGTGCCTGCTTCAGAGCTTATTTTAGAAGATGCCAGGATACCCAAGGAGAATCTTTTGGGAGAAGAAGGGGACGGCTTTAAATCAGCCCTTGGAGCCATTAATCTGACTCGTTTGACAGTAGGTATCCAGGCCATCGGGATTGCTCAGGGGGCGCTGGACTATGCAGTGGAGTATGCAAAACAGAGGGTCCAATTCGGAAACCCCATCGCATCTTTTCAAGGGATACAATTTAAACTTGCGGATATGGCCATGCAACTGGAAGCATCCCGGTCGTTGCTTTACAGAACGGCCTTTATGGCCGACAATGGCGCTTCGGGTGTAGAAGGGCTGTCTTCAATGGCAAAGTGCTTTGCAGCGGATGTGGGTGTGAATGTCTGCCTGGATGCCGTGAAGATTCTGGGCGGGTATGGGTATATGAAGGAATATCCTGTGGAAAGAAGGCTGCGGGATGTCATATCCAGCCTCTTCATGGAAGGGACAGGTGAGATACAACGTCTCAATATAGCCCGTTTTTTGTTGAAGAAATAGTGTAGATTTTGTAATATTTTAACTCTTTGAAAAGAGTCGCTTCAACGGCAATCAAATTTTAATCCGTGTAAAACTCGCATCTTTCTCTCTTTTCTTTTTTAACGCTCACTAAGACACTCAGACAGTACACGCATTAAAATTTGACCGCCGTTGAAGCTTGCTGACAGTTTTCTATTTACATAGCACTATAATTAATACCGGATTTTAGTTTTTTATTTTAAGGAGAATTGAAGATGAGAGAAGTAACAGTAGTTGGGGTTGGCATGACAAACTTTGGTATGTCGGAGAAGACTCAGATAGAGATGTTCTCAGAAGCGGCCATGGATGCGATACTTGAGTCGAATATAGAACCAAAAGATATTGAGGCCCTTTTCCTTGGAAATGTTCTGGGGGATTTTGAAGAAGGCCAGATGAACATTGCTCCCATGTGTGCAGCGGATCTCGGGATACCAAACATCCCTGCCACGAGGTTTGAGGGGGCGTGTGCTTCTGCTACAGTCGCCATGAGGAATGCATATTTATGGGTGGCTTCAGGTTTTCATGACATTGTATTGACCGGCGGAACAGAGAAGGCTATGGTTATGGGAACTCCCATGGCCACAAGGACATTTGCCATGGGAAGCGATAGCCGTTACGAAGGTTTTTCAGGTATAACATTTCCAGGTGCATTTGGGATGGCTGCCCATCTTTATTCCAAGAAGTACGGGATACCACTTGAAAAGCTCAAAGAACAGATGGCCATGATCGCTGTGAAGAACCACAAGAACGGAGTCTTCAATCCCAAGGCTCAATTCAGAAAGGAGATCACCGTAGAAAAAGTATTGAGTGGGATTGTCATTGCTGATCCTTTACAGTTGCTCGACTGCTGTCCATTCTCTGATGGAGCAGCTGCTCTTGTATTCGCCTCAGTTGAAAAGGCAAAAGAGCTTACCAAGAAACCTGTCTATATAGCGGGCGTGGGGCAGGGATCAGCCGGACCTCTTTATACTCAAAAGGATTTCACTCGAATCGTAGCACGGGAGATATCTTCTCAACAGGCATACAAACAGGCGGGAATCGGGCCGAGGGATATTGATGTTTGTGAATTACATGATTGTTTCACTATAGCGGAAATTCTTGCAACAGAAGCACTAGGATTCTTTGAATACGGAAAGGGCAGCCAGGCTGCTGAAGATGGAGACACGGCCCTGGACGGGAGGATACCCATTAACCCATCCGGCGGACTCAAGGCAAAAGGACATCCCATAGGTGCTACAGGCGCGGCCCAGGCCTATGAGATTGTGAAACAACTGAGAGAGGAATGTGGAGAGAGGCAGATCAAAGGGGCGAAGATCGGGATGATAGATACCCTCGGTGGAGATCTGGCAACCGTGTGCAATATGATCTTTAGGAGGTAAAAAGTGGAATATAAATTGACCTATGATAAGTATAAAGAGGCTTTGATCGATGGAAAGTTCTTGGGACTTCAATGCAAAAAATGCAATGATTACACAATACCTCCCAAAAAGGTCTGTATGAAATGCGGGAGCGAAGACGTGGATATTGTACAGGTCGCCGGTAAAGGAGAAATAAAGACATATACGGTAATCAGAGTGGCTCCGGAAGGATTTGAAGCCCCATATATCGTTGCCATGGTGGAACTTGTGGAAGGGCCGTGGGTTATGGGAAATATTATTGATATGGATCCTGACAAAGCCGGTATGGACCTGATAGGGAAAAAGGTGAAAATCGGACACAAAGTGGTGGCAGGAGACAAATTTTCAGCAGGCGACGGGGTTGCGCTGACTTTCAAGCTGGAGAATTGATTGGAGTATTCCTGTTTGTACTCTTCCGTTAACGGCAATTTTCCACGATCCTTGAGACACGTATTTCATTCCTCCCCTTTTGAAAAGAGGAGTCGGGAAAATTCTTTTCTTGGATATCTCTGAAGGCGAATATTTTCATGCTTGATTGTGAGCACC
>JAXHSZ010000182.1:0-2079 GCA_034190725.1 Thermodesulfobacteriota bacterium | reverse complement strand
TGGGAAGTTGCTGCCTGCGCCAGTTTATTGACCTCTTCTTCCAACTTTTCCTCCGGAACAACCTTATTCACCATCCCGCATTCCAATGCTTCCTCAGCAGTAAATGCTTTACCGGTTAACACCATCTCTTTCAGTCTTCTCACTCCCATGATCTGCAACCACAGAGCAAGATCGAGTGTGGGACCGATATATCTGAACCCGGGGTGAGTAAAACGGGCATCAGGAGTACAGACCACAAGATCGGAGGCCATGGCAATCTGAAAATGGGCACCGTAACAATAATTATGTACCTGTGCGATAGTCGTCTTCAGGCAACGGTGAACCGGCTCAAAGATATGTTCTCTCAGTCCCATGTCCACCAGTATCCTCTGCCTTTGACTCGGGCGTTTTGACTTTCCCTTTGTGTCGTGGCCATGCATTGTTCCCAATTCACCAACATCGTGCCCCGTTCCGAAACATCGTCCTGCGCCCTTAAGAATGATTACCTTCACTTCTTTATCCCAATTCAATTCACTCATTATTTTTGCGAAATAAAGGTAGTGGCTTCGCATCAGTGAATTCAATTTCTCCGGCCGGTTGAACGTGACCCGAGCGATCATCTCCTCAGGATCTTTGTCCACGAGGATCTCCTTCTTGACCCATTCCATATCCCTTTCCAACTGTGCATTTGGTTCTATGGCCGGTTCATAAACCCTTTCATCCATGATTCACCTCCTTGATCTAAGTTAACGCCACCGGAAGTAGCGGTTTGAAATTCAATGAGTACTCTCTATTCAGAGATAATAAAACTCAATACTTGTAAATGTTTACAGTTCTCAGTTTACAGTTCACAGTGAGTGGTTGATAAAGAAGAAAACAAGAAGTTTGGATACTGATCTTCAGTGGTTATTGTTGTAATGAATGAATTTGCTGATCGCATTTGCCGCCCTCCCTGCTGAAGGATAGACGGGAATCCCGGAACCTGCAAGCTTTTTTTGAATTTCATGAAGTGTAGCTGCAGCTCGATAGGTCCCATAGGATTGGAGGATGACTGCTATGGGCTTCTTGATGGTTTCCCTGCTTATGAGCAGTCCCTCAATAATGTTGTCCAAAACGGTCTGCCCTTGCCATTGAGCAGTCATCTCCACCACTGCATGGGCAAGCATCAGGTCAACGTCTTCCCACGACCCAACGAGTTCAAAGGTGCGAACACACTTCTCGATGTCCCATATTTCAGCCGTATCCACTGGATTTGCCAGGCTGGATCCGGCTACGGGCGTAAATTGCCTCAGTCTATTTCTGATCTCCCCCGGCAGGGACGGCACTTGGAGTCCATTCATCTCCAGGTCATCGGCAGCCTGTACGCTTGCTCCGCCCCCGCCCCCTACAATCCCCACTGTGCCTTTTTTTATGGGCGGGAAGAACACGAATGGGATAATACAATCAATGAGTTCATCCAGACTGTATACTCGAATAATTCCATTCTGTTCAAAAAAAGCATTCCAGATTGTATCGCTACCGGCCATTGAACCCGTATGAGAAGCCACAGCTCTTTTCCCTGCATCAGTTCGTCCGCCCTTGAGCATGATAAGGGGTTTCGCCTGTGATGTCTCCTTCGCAACCTCAGCAAATCTATGGCCGTCTTTAATCCCTTCAATATATGCACCGATTACACCTGTTTCCGGATCTTCTCCAAGATATTCGAGAAAGTCCGCTTCATTGAGGTCGCAGGCATTGCCGAAGCTGATGACCTTGCTGAATCCAAGGCCGCGCAATGAGCCGCTGCTCACCAGATGCCAGGCATGTCCACCGCTTTGAATAAGTCCGCCCACTGGTCCGCCCTTCTTTGAGAACTTTGCCCGACCAAAAGCCAACCCACCCTTTGGATAATGCAGGCCGATACAATTCGGTCCGATAACATGCATGCCATTGTCGTTGGCTCTTTGCAACAATTCCCGTTCAAGTGCGATCCCATCAACCTCACCTGTCTCGCTGAAGCCGGATGTATATAACTGTATCGCTTTTGCCCCTTTTAATGCGCAGTCAGCCAGGGTTGCAACGGCGGATTGTGCGTCAATACATGAGATAACATAATCAACC
>JAXHSZ010000181.1:0-6395 GCA_034190725.1 Thermodesulfobacteriota bacterium | reverse complement strand
CGAATTCTTAAATACGATTACTATTAAGTTTAAAGTGACTAAAATGAGCTAAAGTGCCTAAAGTTAAATAAATCGTATTATTTTAGCCCTATGAAACAGAAACCACTGGTAAAGGTTCAAATACAATCAAAATTTTAAAAACTAAACGCCACAACTCTTCTATTTTGATGTCATTCTTAATTTCCGCTCTGATTCTTGCCCTGTTTTCGCTGTGGTAGTTTTACTTCAACCTAAGTTGAAGTTCCATAATACATGACTCATGATCTGAAGTGTATTCCTTAACTTGAGTTCACTTTAGTCACTTCAAATTTTAGTCACTTTAGGGTTCCCCTAATCCAACAGGCCGACTATCAGAACTCTGACCTAAAATACGACATCGAATTTACGAGATAAACACTAAGATTGTCTCCTATTGAATCTGTCTCTTTTCACATAAAACTGATTCCAGGATGCATTGAAGTGAGTGACTGAACACAGAAGAGTATGATAGAAAAATTGACGGAATGTCAAATTAATGACAATGAGGAAGGTGTGAATTTGGGAGAACAACACTACTCAACCACAAACCTTGAACCGCTCAATTGAGGTTTAAACCTTTTCCATGGCTGCCCTTTAACTTGTTGCGTATTTTGTCCTCAAAGTGTAAACGAGTTCTGTGGGATCATAATGAACCAGCCCGAAATGAAATGCCAGTATGGATGAGGAAATCGTTAATCCCATCTCTCCTATACTCATAATGGGGCCAAGGAAGAAGGAAAAAGAAATCAAAGATCCGATACAGGTCTTGAGTAAGTTTTTGTAGAAACGCCCTTTACTGTTTGATAAATGATTCGAAGGTTTCAGATTGAGCCAATCCCACATGGAACCGACAATCATTCCCATCAAAAGGACGAAGTAAAGCCCCAGGTATTTTATGCTCGTAAATTTCCAGTTATTGAGCTGTTCTTCGATATCTTGAGTATTGTCTTGTATTTCTCGAATAGTATCAAATTCCGTTGCATCAAATAATTGTGTGGTGATCTCCCCACCGGGCACTGTCTCCATCTGAGCCCATGCATATCCGACAAAGGAAAATGAAAAGTACTTGTTTTTTCGGTAGTAATTCATGTTGGGTGGAAGTTCAGTTACATTTTCTATTGCACCAACATTGCCGGCCCAGATCCAGTATCCTTTTCCTCCAACAATTCTTCCATCAGGCAGTTGAAAACATATTTGCATCCAGACCTGATTCAATCCCACAGTCTTTGAGTCGATCATCTGAAATTCCGTATTTCTCTGTATGGCACCGATCTTTTTCCCCATAACCCAGTCCCCGGTTCTGAATGAATATCTTGGAATGTCATTTCGGATCCATAGATCGATCTCAGTCCTGTAATTGGGATTGTAATTGCTGCATCTCTCAGCATATGACTTTCCAATCTGAGAGGCCCGTTCTTCACTGGAAAAGTTGAAAAACACCACACAGAACATTACCAATGGGATCAAGATGATGTATTGCGCTCTCATAGTCATTATTCCTCCCGTTCAACACTTTTCAAAAAGCTGAACTGTTACCAATTAATGATAATACAGTCAGAAAAAGACTGCATTATGAAAAATACGGTCAGTTTGTCAATGTCAGAATCATTTGACTCCAGTGTTACGTCATCTTCAAAGGTAACCCACTGAAACAATGCATTTATATTCCTCAATCTGTCATTTCATGCCCATCCAGAAATGTCTCTTTTCCACAATCTCTATGCCTGCCTATGCGATGCACGCTGACGAATCAAACTCAATCGTAAGGATATATTGTAATATTGCCCCAACATCGCCAAATGATTTATGAGGTTAAAATCTTTGTCTTCTTCGACCTTACAGATAATAGTTTTTTCTGGATGGACACTATTTATGCCTTCTGGAAGGTCCTGCATATTGCCAGTGTCCTTCTACAAAGGCACCATCCGGTTTGGTATGGGGTTTCACCCAGATGTAATTCGGCCCTGGTTTTGGAGGCCTTGGATGGATGCACGACGAAAAGAAGAGCGGTAAGATCGTCATCACGACCACAAGAAATAGCCTGAATCCTTTCAACATGACATTCTCCTTTCTTTGTCATGAGAACCACGAACAGAAATTTTGTAATGAAGGGCTTTCTCAGAAATAACTTCTCATTTTCTTATGGAAACTAAATTGATGGAGTTTTATGAATAGTATCATTTTTTAATAGTAATGCAACTCTCTTTTAATTTTTCTATTTTGCTTTTATTTGACAAATGATAAATCACATGTATTATGGATATTGCTTTAATTTCTCTCACCATTCATTTGATATCATTGTTCACATGTCTTATTCCTGATGTTCTCGTGTGGGTAGCCGTTCACGGATTCGAGGTTCACAGGTTTCAGATGTCTGGTTTCGGGTTTCAGGTTTAAGAAAAAACTCAGTGACAACTCAGAGCTGTGTGTATGGAAAGGACCTTGAGGTTGAAAAAAACTATTATGCTTCAGCGAAGAGTGTATATGTAGTTTTTCTCTCTTCTGACACCTGAAACCTGACACACGAAACCAAGATTTGAGTGTCGTGATTGTATATCCTCACAACACAAGAACATCAATGATAAGACCTGTGAACGGTTATTCGTGTGGTAACAATTTATGAAATGAAATCTTCGCCCAAAGAAATTAATGGACAGAAAGGAAGGAACTTATGCCGGATATGAAGATCGCTCCATCCATACTATCAGCCGATTTAAGTCGGCTGGGAGAAGAGATTAAAGTGGTAGAAGAAGGAGGTGCGGACTGGCTGCATATTGATGTGATGGACGGACACTTTGCTCCGATAATAACAATCGGACCCATACTGGTATCCACTATACGGAAGATTACGAAGTTACCCCTGGACGTGCATCTGATGGTTTATAATCCGGATGGATTCATAGGGCAGTTTGCAGAGGCTGGCTCAGATATAATAGTCGTTTCAGCGGAAGCATGCACCCATCTCCACCGTACCATCCATCTCATAAAGGAGAAAGGATGTAAGGCAGGGATCTGCCTCAACCCGGCTACGCCGTTATCCGCCCTTGACCATGTTCTTTCTTACATAGACATGGTTACAATACTGATGGTCAACCCGGGTTTTAAAGGGCAGAAATTCATCCCCGGGTTGACCGCTAAAATTCAGCAATTACGAAAATCAATAGATGAAAAGGCCCATCCCATTCGAATTCAGGCGGATGGAGGGATAAGTCTGGACAATATATCTCAAGTGGCGCAAGCCGGTGCCGATACCTTTGTTACGGGAACAGCCGTATTCTCAGCAGACAACTACAAGGAGGTGATCCATGAACTCCGCCTCCGTGCGCAAATGTGAGCGCAGTTCTACACACTGACTGTTCCCTTGTAAGAAGGTTTTCAGTCAGCCTTCTTTTTTTTGAGACTTTTAAATATATCCAGGGCTTGTTGAGGTGTGGCGTCTTCATGAATGATTGCTCTCAGAGCTTGTATCATGGGGACTGGATGCTCGATTTGCCAGACATTCCTTCCCAGATTTATACCTACGGCCCCCTTCTGAATCCCGTCATACACAAACTCCAAAGTCTCCAGTTCGGTTTCACATTTCGGTCCGCCAGCCATAACGATAGGGACGGGACAACCATTCACAACTTTTTCAAAACCATCGTTGCACCAGTATGTCTTTACAACACGAGCCCCCAGCTCAGCAGCTATTCTGCAGCTCAATGCCAGATAACGTGAATCGCGTTTTGCAAGTTCTTTACCCACTGCTGTAACAGCCATCACGGGTATCCCGTATTCCTCTGCTTCGTTCACTAATTTTGCCAGATTTGACAAGGTCTCACGCTCGTAATCGCTGCCCACAAAGATCGAAATACCTACTGCAGAGGCATTGAGGCGCAATGCTTCCTTTATTGATGTAGTGATGGTCTCATTGGCCAGATCTTTTCCAACCATACTCGTGCCGCCGGAGACCCTGAGTATAATGGGTTTGTCACAAACAGGATCCACCACAGACCGCAATACCCCTCTCGTGACGAAAAGCGCATCACAATAAGGAAGCAATGGTTTAATTGTTTCTCCGGGCTGTTCCAATTTTGTGGTCGGCCCCTGGAAATACCCATGGTCGATGGGCAGGAAAAAACACCGCCCATCGGGTTGAATCAAACGTGACATACGATTCTTCATCCCCCAATCCATAGTCGATAGTCCTCCTTCTCTTGTTAAAATTAGATATTACGTGACGGCTTGACAAATGATCAAGGCGCTTTGCCTCAGGGTCATACATTAGGAAAGTCGTTTTAACGACAATAATGATATCTGAATGAAAAGATATGTTCATGCTAAATTTGAATACTCGATGACGAAAGGACCTGCAAAAGCTCCTCTCAATACCTCCTTTAAAAGGATAAAAAAACATACAGTTCCCCTTTTGCAAAGATGCTTCAGGGAGATTTTTAAGGAAGGCAATAACACCGATGAATACATTAAAAAATTCAACCTGTGCTGTTAGCAAGGTTCACCGCACAGGCCGAAAAAAATTTTTCGAATGCAAAAGAAAAATGGGATTTTGTGAGATTCTCATTACATCTGAGGCTTGATGATGACCTTCATGGAATCCTCCGCTTGAGCCACAAGCTGGAATCCTACTGGCGTCTCTGCAAGACTCAAGCGATGGGTGATCATGTCGGAAACCCGGACTCGACCGGCCTGAATCAGTTTGAGGGCCGCTGTATAATCCATTGGGCTTCCTGCATATGACGTGGTCAGAGTAACATCATTCTTGAAAAAAAGCTCACCGATGGATATAGGTATTGTCACACCAGGATCTGTGGGAGCGAAAAACAAAACAATACCACCACGGTCTATGGAATCCAGCGCCTGGTGAATGGCTTTTTCGGCCCCTGTACATACGATGACCCGATCGGCCAATCTGCCGTCATTCGCCTCTCGCAACCGTGACGGCACATCGTCATCAGCATGGATAGTACACTCAGCGCCGAAATCTTCTGCCATATCCAGTCTATATTGGACTCGATCAGTTGCCATGAGCCGACCTGCTCCCAGTGCCCTGGCAAGTTCGAGATGAAGCAGTCCTGAAATCCCACAGCCGATGATCAGCACAGATTGTCCCGGTTGAATTTGTGCTCTTTCTTGAGCCCGTAAAACACAGGCCAATGGTTCTGTAAAAGTTCCTTGTTCAAAGGTCACTTGATCCGGTAAAATATATACTCCTCTGTCCACATTAATGGAGGGGAGTCTGAGATATTGAGCAAACCCCCCGGGATCGAAATTGGTTCCACGAAGAGTATCACAAACGGTGTGTCGTCCACTCAAACAGTAATGACATGTGTTACACGGGACATGATGAGCCACTGAAACCCGATCTCCCTCCCTGAAGTGTTTTATTCCATCCCCAACCTGCTCAACTACTCCTGCAATCTCATGTCCCAAAACAAGAGGCACCTTATGGATACGGTACCATTCCATCACATCGCTGCCACAGATACCACTCGCCTCGACCCTGATAAGGAGTTCTTCAGGTCCGATCTCTGGAACCTGCATCTCCTCTATTCTTATATCCCGGTTGCTGTAATACATTGCAACCTGCATCTTCACAAACTTTTTTCCTTTCAACTTCACATTATAATAAAGAGTGCCGGGTGGATAAATACAAAACAACACTATAAAGTTTTATTATCATTTTTTCTGCTCTTTTACAACAATTTTCATTTTTACTCTAACTCCTTCACATTGGGTTCTATTATTTTTCACTTTAACAAATGTAACACTGTTATGAGGTGAGACTTGGAATATAAACTGATGAGTGATAATGGACTCCCCCTATTGTTAAAAATAGTATAAAAAAAATATTGACAAATAAAATTGGATTTGTTATTGAATACATTATTGTACTTTAAAATTTATTAAAAGTTTCATGCATCATTGTAGTTTTGTCTCCATTACAACTCCACTTTTATGTAGATAAAAGCCACGAGAGTAGAAAAAAAGCAATTTCTAAAGAAAAGAGCATTGGAGCTCTTATTTTAGATGTATACTCCCTTCAATGTATTCAATATTCAATTTTATCATTATTTATCTTGAGAGTTGAAAGTTCTCGCGTCATGCCGGACTTGATCCGGCATCCGGAAGTCATATGGTACTGATAATATTCTGGATTCCTGCTTTCGTATGAATGACGGCATATAATTTGTGATTCTAATAATTTCAACAAGTTAGATGAACTTTGGACCGTCCAGTTATTTATATTGAAAAGCACAATTAGGTCATGTCACCCGGATATTGTTAGATCATTGGATACGCTAATATTTCGCCAAGTGGCCACACACGATTGATTATTCCTGCGGCCATTGCCGGTGTTCTTCTGATCTTCTTGTTAT
>JAXHSZ010000180.1:0-4125 GCA_034190725.1 Thermodesulfobacteriota bacterium | reverse complement strand
CTGATCTCATCGATGAGCATAAACCGGAGATCGTACTTACCGGAGCAACCGCTATTGGGAGATCTCTCATCCCCAAGGTGGCCGTCAGATTGGAAACAGGCCTTACGGCAGATTGTACTGGTTTGGATATCGACCCTGAAAAAAGGATCCTTCTCCAGACCCGTCCTGCATTTGGCGGAAATATCATGGCAACTATTATCTGTCCAGATGCACGACCTCAGATGGCAACTGTTCGGCACAAGGTAATGAAGAAGGCAAAATACGACCCTAACAGAAAGGGAGAGTGTATAGAAAGCAATGTGGACGGTCGTGATATGAATCTCCGCACGAAGGTTCTTGAGGTCGTCGAAGAGATTGGAGACATGATAAATATATCAGAAGCTGATGTGATTGTGTCCGGTGGCAGGGGTCTTCAAGAATCGAAAAACTTCAAGTTGCTCGAGGAACTTGCCAAAACCCTCGACGGTGCGGTAGGTGCCTCCAGGGGCGCTGTGGATGCCGGTTGGATCCCCTACTCACATCAGGTGGGACAGACCGGAAAGACGGTTTGCCCAAAGCTTTATATCGCCTGCGGGATATCAGGAGCAGTACAACATCTGGTGGGAATGCAGTCATCCGATAGTATCGTAGCCATCAATATTGACAAGGATGCCCCGATCTTTGACGTGGCTACTTTTGGGATTGTGGGAGACCTGTTTGAGGTTATTCCTGCTCTAACGAAAAGATTTAAAGAACTGAGAGGATAGGATATACCTATGACAAAATCAGCTTTCGTTTTTCCGGGGCAAGGTTCCCAATATATAGGCATGGGGAAAGAATTTTATGACAACTTTTCCGCTGCAAAGGAGACCTTTGAAGAGGCGAATGATTCCTTAGGATTGGACATAGGGAAGATCTGCTTCGAAGACCCCCACAATGAAATAGGGCTCACCATCAATACGCAACCGGCTGTGTTGACGACCAGTATTGCAACACTCAGGGTCTTAAACCAAGAGACAGACATAAAACCGTTCCTTCTGGCAGGTCACAGTCTGGGAGAGTACTGTGCTCTTGTAGCAGCTGGATCTCTCAACTTTTCCGATGCAGTTCAAATCGTCAGACAGAGGGGAAGGTTTATGCAAGAGGCTGTACCAGTGGGAAGTGGGACTATGGCAGCCATCATCGGCATGGATGAAGAAGATGTGGAGAAGATTTGCACTGAGATAACTGAAGATGGTCACCTGGTCTGCCCTGCAAACTATAATAGTCCTGAACAGACTGTTGTCTCCGGACAAACCACAGGTATAGAAAAGGCAGTTGATTTGGCAAAAGAAAGAGGTGCAAAGAGGGCTATTATCCTCGATGTCAGTGCGCCTTTCCATTCCAGCATGATGAAACCGGCGATGGAGAGACTTGCTGAAGAACTCGAGAAGATCTCATTCAATAGCATAACAACCCCTGTGATTTCAAATGTAGAAGCAGATGTCAATACTTCGACAGAGAAGGTACGAGAGCTTTTAATACGACAGGTATGCAGTCCGGTAAAATGGGTACAATCAATACGGAGGATGGTCGAAGAAGGTATTGAAACAGCTATTGAGGTTGGACCTGGAAGGGTGTTGTCAGGACTTATGAGGAAGACAGCCGGTCATGTAAAGACTCTGAATGTGGAGAACATGAAGAGTCTCAGCAAGGTTCAGGCGGGATAAAGAATAAACGGGGGATTATATAAATGGATTTAGAAGGTAAAGTAGCATTGGTAACCGGAGCTGCCCAGGGTATCGGGAAGGCCACTGCCCTCTTATTGGCTAAAAAGGGGGCGGATATGGTGGTTGCGGATATGAACGCTGAAAAGGCCAAGGATGTTGCCGGAGAGATCGAAAAAATAGGGAGAAAATGCCTCGTTTCCACAATAGATGTGGCTGATTCTCAAGAGGCTGAGTTGATGGTAAAAGAGACGATAGATACATTTGGTCGGATTGATATCTTGATCAATAATGCTGGAATAGTGAAGGACAGCCTTCTTTTGAGAATGAAAGAGGAGAGTTGGGATCAAGTCTTGAATGTGAATCTGAAAGGGACTTTTAATTGCACTAAGGCAGCCGCGAAATTCATGGCAAAGAAGAAAAGCGGCAAGATTGTGAATATAGCATCCATAGCAGGTGAGATGGGGAATGTGGGACAAGCAAACTATTCCGCATCTAAGGCGGGTGTAATTGGTTTTACAAAGACTGTGGCAAGAGAATTTGCATCACGGGGTATAAATGTAAATGCCGTTGCTCCTGGTTTCATCGATACTGCAATGACAAGGGCTTTACCAGAAGATATCACAGAGAACCTAAAAAATCAGATTCCCGCTCAAAGGCTGGGGACTCCGGAGGATATAGCTGAGGCTGTCTTCTTCCTTGTGTCTGATGCATCCAGTTATATCACAGGTCAAGTGATCAACGTAAATGGGGGCTTGTACATGTGAAATCAGTGAATAGAGACACTCAGTTTCATGGCATCTCCCTTCACTGTTTGAGGAATCAACTGAGGTAATTATTTTAGTTTTTTAGAGGAATCGCTTCAACAGCAGTGAAATTTTAATCCGTGTAAAACTTGCATCCAAGTGAGCGTTAAGAAAGAACAGCAGTTACCATGCAATTTACTCTCTCTATTCTGAACTTATTTCAGACAGAACGATGTGAGGTAATTCTCTGTTCTTTCTTAACGCTCACTCAGACGCTCAGACAGCACAGGCATCAAAATTCAACCGCCGTTGAAGCCTGCTGACGGCTTTCAATTTCAAACACTGAATTAATAATTAGAATGTATTGCAGTTTTGTCCATTAATAAAGTATGGTAATAAAACACATGAGAGGAGGTATAAAATTAATGGGAAACGAATCTATTGAAGAAAGAATTAAGGCAATAATAGCCGAACAGCTCGGAATAGATGAAGAAGAGGTTGTCAAAGATGCATCATTTGTTGATGATTTAGGTGCAGATTCATTAGATCTTGTTGAGTTGATAATGGCTCTTGAAGAGGAATTCGGTAAAGAGATTTCTGACGAGGAAGCAGAGGCCATAACGACTGTCCAGGGAGCAATTGATTATATTAATGAACACCTGTAAAGGTGGTGACATTACAGTCGTAGATACGTTTCTCTTTGGGGTGTGAGGAGAGTTGTCTTCAATGATCTAATATTTTTCATTCTATGATGCGCAATCAAAATTTAATATTATACCGTTTTTGACATCGTATTCGAAAAACCTTGGGAAATACAGAATAGTCTTAAAGAATGAAGCCTCTTATCGGTACGACTCATACATGTTCTGGAAAATTTATCTTATGATTTGTCCTTTGTTTATGAAGATATATTGAAGAAGGGTCGAAAAGAAAGACCTTTTGGAGGTTTTTGCTTTGAAGAGAAGAGTTGTAGTGACAGGTTTAGGGGCCGTCACCCCTCTGGGGATCGGTGTAGAAGAGACATGGAGCAATTTATGTGAAGGAAAGTCGGGTATAGGCAAGATTTCCACTTTTGATACCACAGATTTTCCCACAAAGATCGCTGGTGAGGTAAAAGGATTCAACCCGGAGGAGTTTTTGGATAAAAAGCAAATACGAAGGATGGATCCTTTCATTCAGTACGCTATGGCCTCGACAATCATGGCTTTTCAGGATTCAAAACTGGAGATTACAGATGAAAATGCTGAGAGGGCAGGGGTTATTATCGGGACAGGACTCGGGGGACTGTTGACCCTGGAAAAGAACCATTCAACATTGCTTGAATCAGGCCCAAGAAAAGTATCCACTTTTTTTATCCCCATGATGATAGCAAATATGGCACCGGGACAGATATCTATCCATTTTGGTATCAAAGGGCCAAACATCACTGTTGTTACAGCCTGTGCAGCCAGTTCTCATGCCATCGGGGACTCCTATAAGCTGATACAGCGAGGAGATACGGACATCATGGTCACGGGAGGAACTGAAGCCTCAATCACTCCCCTGAATATAGGCGGTTTCAATGCCATGAAGGCCATCTCTACAAGTAACGATGAACCCGAAAAGGCCAGTCGACCCTTTGACAAAGACAGAAATGGTTTTGTACCGGCAGAAGGTGCAGGAATAATCATTCTGGAAGAGATGGAATCGGCCCT